>JAYTGR010000292.1:0-2089 GCA_043733205.1 Chthonomonadaceae bacterium | reverse complement strand
GCAGGGCGATTCCGATGGCACACGGATTTTGGTCTGTTTGTCTCATGGGTGTTTACGCAGGAGAAGCGGTCACTTCTGGTAGATCGGAAGCAGTCCGGCCGGAACCTGCAGGACGAGAACGGCCATGGCGGTCGCATACTCGGAGCCCGCTTCGGAGTAGCCGAAATTGCCCCAGTTGCCGTCGCCGTCCTGCTTCTTCACGAGGAAGTCGCGGATGCCGGGATACCAGCGTTTCCAGTAGTCGCCGCCGGCCTGGTACATCGCCTGCGTCACATAGTAGATCGTGTAGAAAAAGTGTTCGCGGTAGGTCCACTCGTTCCTGCCTTCGAGAGGAGGACGATTTACGAGATACGTCAGGCCGCCCTGGCACTCCGGAGAATCGCGCATACCGGCCATGAGCAGGGAGAGGACTCCTGCTCCCGTACGGGCGGGACCGGACTGGTGGATCTGCACCTGATAGCTGAATCCGTGATCGTAGTTGTTGGCGCAGCGTTTCATATAGGCCAGGGCGCGGTCGATGGTAGACTGCGTGACTTTCAGGCCGGCGTTGCGGGCGGCGCGGAGCGCCAGAACCTGTACGACCGTCACGGAGATATCGGAGTCGCCCTGCGCGGGCTGATACCGCCATCCTCCATCGAGGCGGGGCTGGCCGTCGATGTTCTGCGTGTCTTCGATCAGATGAATGGCGGCCTCGATTTTCGGTTTCAGGTCGCGGCGGCGGGTCATCCCGTAGACTTCGGCCAGTGCGAGGGTCGCGAAGCCGTGCCCGTACATCGGCTGCCCGCTCTGCCCGACGGAGGGGTCGCTGCGCACCAGTCCGGCCGCGCCGAATCGCCCATCCATACGCACGCACTTCGCGAGAAAGTCCACGGCCTCGTTGAGAACCAGGCCGTATCGGCCGCGCCCAGGCTGATGCCCGGCAGCCAGGAAAGCCAGCAGACTGAGCCCCGTAATGGCGACATCGCCCGTATAGCCGCCGCTGCTCCAGTGGCCGTCTGCCTGCTGATGCGCGGCCAGATACTGCAGGCCTTTATCGACGGCGCGCTCGGATTCCGGCGTGCCCAGATACTCGCGCGCCTCCACATCCCAGGGCGAGACTACGGCCTTGCGCGGCGGGGCAGCCGTCGGCTTTTTCTGCGCGCAGGCTGGCAGCGCCGTCCCGATTACGAGTATGCCGAGGAGAAACAAAAGAACCGCAAGCGATGGACTAAAGTCCTTCGCTAGAGGCGCTTTGCGCCGAGTGACCGCCTTTGCGGGCACACTGCCTGTTCCTCGATATGCTGCGAGAAAGTGCCGTTGTGTTCGCACTTTCCGTCCGAAAAACGATCCGCCGCAGGCGCGCAGCGAGGGGTGATAATCCCTTGACCAACCCAAGGCGCGCAGCGAGGGGCTGCGGCCCGTGATATATTCCGTGTCGATCATGATTATGGCTGCCGTTTCTTGTCGCCGAGGGCGCTGAAGTAGCGTTTGACTGCATCCTGATATTCGGCGGAGACTTTTTCGCCCTGGCCTTCGTGCAGAGTGCGCTGCGTGCGCGGATCGAGGCTGCCGAACTTCCCGGATTTGCCCGTCACATTGGAGGTCTGCCCGTTCTGGACGCCTTCCAGTTTGGTGAAGGCTTTTTTCGAGTCGCCCTGATTCTTCTGACCCTGCTGAGGAGCGCCCTGCTGCGCCTGCTGTTGCGCCTGCTGCTGCTGCTGCTGCTGCTGCATCGCCTGCTGAACCTGTTTGGCCGCCTGGTCCAGGCCCTTGAGCGCCTCATCCTGGTGGTTCTGCGTCGGCTGATCTGTCTGTGCCTGCTGCAGCTGGCTGCCGGACTGCTGCTGGTGCTGAGTCGCCTGCTGTATCGTTTTTTGAGCGTCGGGCACCTGAGCGAGCGCATCCGCCGCCTGCTGGGTGATCTCCTGAGTCGCCTTCTGGTCCTGCGCAAGCTGCTGGACGTCTTTCTGCTGCGCCGGGTTCAGGTCCTGATTTGGATTGCGGGCGCGGTCCTGCTGGAGTTGGCCTGTGTTCTGGCGAATCCCCTGCTGCAGTCCTTTCGCCAGCATCAGGTTCCCGAGTGCCGCCTCCTCCTGCGCCTGCTGCGCGC
>JAYTGR010000291.1:0-2090 GCA_043733205.1 Chthonomonadaceae bacterium | reverse complement strand
TCCACTGGAGCGTAACGTTGAAATCGACCACGCGGACAGCAGGATCGTACAGAGAGGCGATCAGGCCATTGAACGCCAGCAGCTCTCCGATGAGCAGATGCCGGTGCAGGATCAGCACCCCTCCGTACCACAATACCATGCCGGTGCCGAACGCGCGGATGAGACCGGCGATCGAGGCCAGTTTGCGGTTCAGCTTCATCTGCTTCATGCCGATCGAAAAGTTGTCCTGCACGGTCTTGAGGAACTCCTGCGTTTCGTAGTCCTCCCGCACAAAAGCCTTGACGACCGTGATTCCCGTCAGCTTCTCCTGCAGCACGCCGAGCATGGCGTCCCACTTATCGCGCAGCTCTTCGCTCAGCGGACGGATATGGCGAATGAACAGTTTGTAGTTCAGAACGTAGAGAGGCACCACACACAGGGTCAGCAGCGCCAGGTGCCACTCCATCCGAAACAGCACGATGAGGACGGCGAAGACGCTGAAGACGTCTGCGAGAAAGGTTACGAAGCCGCCGGAAACCATCTGCTGAATGAAGTCGATGTCGCCCATCAGCCGCGCCATGATTTTGCCCGTCTGCCGGGTGTCGTAGTAGGCGAGGGAGAGGCGGTTGAGGTGACGATACGACTGGAAGCGCAGATCGAAGACGATGCGCTGCCCCAGCCAGCCGATCAGGAAGTTGAGCGTGAAAGAGAGAATTCCGCGCAGAGCATAGAGCCCGACAATCGCCGCGAAGACCAGATTCAGAGCGGTCCAGTTTTTATGCGGCAGCACGTCATCGATGACATACTGCACGATTTTCGGCATGGCGATGGGCGTCAGCGAGTTGAACAGCAGCAGAGAGACCGCCAGCGCCACGCGCTTGCGGTAGGGTTTCAGATAGCCCAGTAATCTTCTGAAATTGCCCAATTTCTACTCTCCCTTTGGCCGGGCGGGTGCGGCCAGGGGCAGATCCTGAACCTGCCAGGTCTCGTGTTCCTGCCCATTGGCCGACGTTCCGGTCCCGCGCACCCAGTAGGCGGCGCGCTGCACGAACGCCTGCGCCTGCTCGCCGAAATAGACGGTGTCGAAACGCAGGTCGGTGTCTGTATGCTGCACCAGATGGTCGCCGGGATCGTCGCCGAAATAGCGCAGGGTGGCGCCGTCCCGGTCGAACTGCACGGCGCTGGAAAGGTCGCATGGGATCCAGCCGATGCCCTCCGCCCAGAACTCCGCTTTTACGTGCATCTGCATCATCGGCTCGTTGGTTCCTGCCGACTTCGCCCAGCGCCCACACAGCGCGCGCGCCGGAATGCGGTTGGCCCGCAGCGCCGAGACCAGCAGCACGGCAAAGCCGCCGCAGTCGGTGCGCAGATCGCCGCAGACCTTCGACGCCTGCCGGACCTGGAACGGGCCGGAGTAGAGATAGCTGGAAACGTGTTTGACCGTCAGGAACGCCCGCTCCGCAAAGTCGAGATCGGTTTCGTTCGCGCCCCGCACCAGCCGGCTGTGCTGGAGCCATGCGAGAAACGCGGGATGGGTGAAGTCTTCCGTCGGCGTCTTGGCGAGCGCCAGACGCCGCTCCTCCTCATCGAGTGCCGCGACTTTCTCTGCCGATGCGCCCGGAACCAGTTTGCGGCTGTAGAGAGTCGCCTCGGTAATCGTCGTGACCGTCACACCCTGCGGCTCTTCGGCCTCACGCGCCGGGACGCGCGCCGCCAGGATCGGCCTCCGAAAGGGGCTTTTCTCCGTATCCAGATGCCCCGCGTGGTTCATCTGCGCATGGATGTCCTGCTGGCCCGGCAGCGTCGGCGGCATGGCGGCGAACAGCACCCACTGCTGGGGATTCAGCTTCGGAGTGTGTACCTGAAACGTGTAGGTCGCCCGAATATGCCGCGCCGGAGCCGCCTCGATATGGAATGCAGGCGCGGGCGTCGGGATCGGCTGCTGCGCATGCCCGGTGCCAGACAGCATGAGAAAGCCTGTCGTTAAGAACGACAGAGGAAAGATTATGTAATTTTTTAATTTCTTCACGAAATGCATTGTATGCTCTTTTGTCGATGCGAATAGTTCCCTAGCTCGTGATGGCGAGGGGCGGGGCGGCGTGGCCCTCCAG
>JAYTGR010000290.1:0-2091 GCA_043733205.1 Chthonomonadaceae bacterium | reverse complement strand
GCCCTGACCGCAGCCGGCAAGCCGGCCCTGCCCTGAGCATCATTTTTGCGGAGAGAGACACAAATACCGTGACCCTTTTTATGGCAAAACCGAAGAGCGAGGCAGCCGAGGCGCGCAGCGGAAATCTGTCACTGCGCGGAGAGGCTCTCCCTGCCAAGATCCGTCTGGAAAACGTCAGCGTGCGGTTCGACACGCGCCAGGGCCAGCCGGCGGCGCTGGAGAATGTCAGCCTCTCGATCCAGCCCGGAGAGTTCGTCTGCCTGGTCGGGCCGTCGGGATGCGGGAAAAGCACCCTGCTCAATATCATTGCGGGACTGCTGCCCGCAGGACAGGGCCAGATCTTCAAAGACGATGTGCCGATCACGAAAGCAGGCCCCGACCGGGCCGTGATCTTTCAGGAGGCGGCACTCTTTCCCTGGCTGACCGCTGTGCAGAACGTCGAGTTCGCATTGAAGTCGGTGCGGGATAAGAAGGCGCGACGGGCGCAGGCGCTGGAGCATCTGCAGAGGGTGCATCTCAGCCGGTTCGCCGACTCCTATCCGCATGAGCTTTCCGGGGGAATGCGGCAGCGGGTGGCGATCGCCCGCGCCCTCGCACTCGACCCGGATGTGCTGCTGATGGACGAGCCCTTCGCCGCTCTGGACGCGCAGACACGGGACGTGCTGATCGGTGAGGTGCAGCGGATCTGGCTGGAGACGCGCAAGACCGTCGTCTTCGTCACGCACAATGTGATGGAAGCGGTGACGCTGGGAGACCGGGTGATCTGCATGGGCGCGCGGCCGGGCTGTATCAAGCAGGAGCTGGACATTACCCTGGAGCGCCCGAGGACGGTGGAGCATCCCGATACCGCGCGCTTCGCGCAGCGGATCATGGCGAATTTGCAGGACGAGATCGCCAAGATCGTCCGCGAGGAGAGTGACTTTGTCGAAGCGGAGCGGGCGCGTGGTCGAGATGGCGACCCCGATCGTGTTCTTTATCCTCATACTAATACTATGGGAGACGGGATATAGGCGCGAGTGGTGGAACAGCTATCTCTTCCCAGGGCCTTCCCAAGTTCTGCAGGCGCTCATCGCGGGGATCAAGGACCACTCTCTCCTCATCGCGACCCGGATCAGCCTGCTGCGTCTGATCGTCGCTTTCAGCATGGCCCTCGTGCTGGGAACCGGGCTGGGCATCCTGAACGGCACGGTGCCGCTCGTACGGCGTGCCGTCGGGCCGCTGGCGCTGGGGCTGCAGACGCTGCCCTCCATCTGCTGGCTGCCACTGGCGGTGATCTGGTTCGGGCTGAGTGAACGCGCTATCCTGTTCGTGACGCTCATGGGGGCGCTGCTGGCGGTGACGATCGCGGTGAGCGATGGGATCCGCAACATTCCGCCGATCTATCTGCGGGCAGCGAAGATGATGGGCGCACGCGGCCCCCGCCTCTACCGTGAGGTGTTGATCCCAGCGGCGTTCCCAGCCATCATCACCGGAGCAAAGCACGGCTGGGCGTTCGCCTGGCGCGCACTGATGGCAGGCGAACTGCTCTCCGTCTCGACCGGCGCACTCGGCCTCGGTCAGACCCTGATGCGAGGGCGCGACCTGAACGACATGAGTCAGGTGCTCGCTGTCATGACCATTTTGATCGTTATCGGCGTAGTCGCGGATCGGTTGATTTTCACCCAGGTGGAAGACCGCGTCCGCCGCCGCTGGGGACTGGCGAACCCGTGACCCCGGATGGGTTCGGCTGTGCGGAAAGCCGACGGAACCTCATCCTGTTCGCTCGGCAGGAAGCCATGCCGCTTCCGCAGCCTGTTCGTGTTTTGTGCAGCACAAGGAGACCTTTATGAACCGCAGACGCGCCGGAAAGTCCGGCTTTACCCTCATCGAACTGTTAGTCGTCATCGCCATTATCGCGATTCTGGCTGCGATCCTCTTCCCGGTCTTCGCTCAGGCCCGCGAAAAGGCGCGTGCCGCCTCGTGCCTGTCCAACACCAAACAGGTCAGTCTGGCGTATACAATGTATAATCAGGACTACGACGAGGGTTTCCCTGCGACCGTTACGGAGCGGCAGGCGCCTGCCGGTACGCCGGACACCGCCGATGCCCGCGC
>JAYTGR010000289.1:0-2092 GCA_043733205.1 Chthonomonadaceae bacterium | reverse complement strand
CGGAACATTTGACATCCCATTTTACCCCGCCCAGGGTCAGCACACTGGCGTTCCAGCCCAGACTTCCGAGCGGACGCTGCGGCAGTGGTTTCGAAAGGAGTTCTTCCTCTGAGAGTACGGAGGGGGCAAACGTCGTCATAGCAAAAGTCTCCTTGCAGAGTGCGAAAATAGCGTATCAGGGCCTGCTTGTATTGTACCCGACAGGGCCGTATCCGGTTTCAGCCGGACAAAAAAAGAGGAGGCAACGCGGGGATGCGTCTGCCTCCGAAAACGAAAAAATTATCTGGTGCTATATATATAAGTGACGAGAACGCCGAAAAATGCAGGGTCAGGGCAGTTTTTTTTGATTCTTTTTTAAAATCGCCCCAAACCAGTCCAGAAAGGCCTCTTTTCGGGGCCGAACCAGCACGGTAACGTTCGGCAGGCCGTCTGTGATCCGTGTCATTCCGCTGTCATCGACCTCGACATGGCGCTCCTCTTTATCGCTGAAGCTATAGCCAAGGGCATAAGCGGCGGCAACGCAGTCGTATTGTGTGGGAGTATTGCCGCCCCAGAGATTGGTCAGCGCGGCGAGCGCGTCCGTCATAGGGGTTCCGGCGGCGAACAGCTGTTTCTGGCGTTCGCCGTCGAACTGCATCATAGTCGTCACTTCCAGTCCGGCCATGACCAGCGGCACCCCGCTGCCGTAGACGATTTTGGCGGCGGCAGGATCGCATTTGATGTTCCACTCCGGCATGGGCGGCGCCTGATTGTTGTAGCCGAGATAGACCGCGCCGCCCATGATGACGATGCGCTTGATCTTCGGCTTCACTTCCGGGAAGCGCGTCAGCAGGTCACCGATATTGGTCAGCGCACCTATTCCGACCAGTGTCACCTGCCCCGGATTCTTATCGATGGTGTTTTTGAGGAAGAGGGCCGCGTCGCCGCTCTTCAGGGAGGGCGACCGAAATCCCTGCGCCCATTCGTACTGCCGTCTTATTTGCGAGGTGCCGGCGCGGCCTGCATAGACAGGCACGTCGTCGCGCCCGCAGACATGCAGGAACTTGGCCGCGAGTTCCGCCCGTTTCTGCGTCTCGCCGAAGGTCGTGGTGACGCCGAGCAGTTTCGCATTCGGGAGGTTAAGGATCAGCGCCAGGGCGTAGGCATCGTCGATATCGTCTCCGATGTCGGTGTCGAGCACGATCTTTTCGGTCGGCAGCGCGGTCGGCTCCTGCGCTGCGGCGGGCCGGTCCAGCGGCAGCATCAGCAGTCCCATCAGGATACTGAGCGGGGCAATGCCAAACGGAATCTTCACAGAAATCTCCTATTCGTGGGCAGCGCTGGAGGCGAGATCGCCCTGCATTTCGATTTCGGGCCTGCCATCGTGTTCGACCCAGAGGCCGCACGGTCCGCCGGCCTCACCGGCGCCGAGGTCTGCCGTCGAGCCGTCCATACGCAGGACCGGATGGTAGTAGAGGCCGACCTTTTCCGCCTCGCCCACGATATAGTGTCCGATGAGCGCGCGGCGGAAGCGGTCGGTCGTGGTGTTGGGGAAGCTGCCGTGGACGAGCGAGCCGTGGAAGAACAGCACATCGCCCGCTTCCATCAGCGCCGGGACGACGCTGGCGTTTTCCGGCAGGCGCACGGTCACGTCGGTAAAACTCTGTGTGATGTCGGCCTTCTCCGGGCAGAGTACCGGCCAGCGATGGCTGCCGGGCACGACCCGCATACAGCCGTTCGCCTCGTCACAGCGGTCGAGAGCGAGCCAGGCGGCCATGCAGGTGCCCGGCTGAACCCGCAGATAGAACTGATCCTGATGCAGCGCCTGTCCGCGCGCCCCCGCCGGTTTGAAATAGAGCATGGTCTGCACGGCATAAGGCTCACGGCCCAGCAAAGCAGTCATGGCCTCATTGAGACGGCTGTCCAGCAGCCATTTCAGGCTCATCTCGTCCCAGCGGTGCATGTGGATCATACGCGGATAGCGTTTCAGAGGGTCGGTGCTCGTGGCATCCACGCCGTCAAAGTCGCCAGGATACGAACCCGCTGCGCGCAGCTGCATATAGTGTTCGCGCAGTGCGGCGGTCTCTGCCGCGCTGAACAGTCCCGGCGCGAT
>JAYTGR010000288.1:0-15180 GCA_043733205.1 Chthonomonadaceae bacterium | reverse complement strand
TTAGACGCAAAACGACAGTGAGAGTGACATCCCGTTCACGGCCAATCTGCACACAAAGGCGGATTACGGGTGCATCGCCGGCAGCGGCTTGGCGAGGGTCTCCAGATCGCCAAATTTTTTGGCGACATGGTCGGCGTACCATTTCGTCTCTGCGGCGCGGTCGTTTTCGCGCGGCATGACCATTTCGACATTCGCCTTCGTCACGACTTCGGTGCCGACGTTGACCCAGCCTTTCGGCAGCGGCTTCTTGTCGCGCAGCTGCCGCACCAGGGCGAGCACCGGCAAATAGCCCTGCAGGTAGGGATGCTGTCCGAGCGAAATCTGCGTACTGCCGGCTTTGATCGCGTCCAGCGTTTCCGTGTTGAGGTCGTAGCCTCCCACGAGCCAGGTCGCATGCGCTCGCGTTTTCACCTTGGCGAGGTTGGGAATATCCATCGAACAGAGCCCGACAGCCGCGACCATATCGGGATTGGCTGTCGCCTGGTTTTCCCACGCCGAGTAGTTCTTGGTATTCTCTACGCCAACGTCTTTCGCATCCGTGACCTTAAAGCCGCTGCCTTCAAGCCCCTTTTTGAATCCCTTGTAGCGCTCTTCCAGCACCGCGACGCCCGGTGCGCAGATCCCGGCCAGCACTTTGCCGTTTTTCTTGCCGCCCGCCTCCAGCATCTTACGCATCTCCGTTGCCAAAATCACGCCGCTCTGATACTCATCCTGGCCGAACCAGGCCGCCGAAGCCGAGCCGTCGCTGGTGATATTGGCGGTAACGACGGGGATGCCCGCATCCGCCGCCTCTTTAATCGGCTTTACCCAGACCTCCCCCGGCATCGGGATCACAACGAGGCCGTCCTTTTTCTTTTGGATCATCCCTTCGAACATGCCGATGGCTTCCGTCGCCTGGGCCGTCGAGGGTCCAACGACTTCGACATCGACATCCAGCGCTTTCCCGGCATCTTCCGCGCCGCGTTTGATCACCCCGGTGAAATCGTTCAGCACCTGCAGGACATAGCCGATCTTGATCCTCGGCTTCGCATCCGTGGTGGCGTTCGGAGGCGGCGGAGAAGAGACGGTCGAGGGCTGTGACGCGCTGTTCGGCGGCGCCGTGTTCGACGGTGTGCTGTTCGGTGGGGTGCTGCAGGAGGCGGTCAGCAGCAGCGGCATGGTCAGCAGAACAGCTCGAAAGATACGCTTCATTGGGAATCCCTTCCTGAAAGAGGTTGAAAAATCAGTGTCGTGGCTGGGTGCGGCGTTTCACAAAAGCGTCTATGGCGACTGCCAGGATGATGACCACGCCGGTGATGGCGGTCGCGGCATAAGTCGGTGCATTCAGCAGGATCAGGCCGTTGCCGATGACGGCGATGATCAGCGCGCCGAGAATTGCGCCCGGCACCGAGCCGCGCCCGCCGCTCAATGCCGTGCCGCCGATAATGACCGAGGCGATCACCCACAGTTCGAAGCCCATGCCCGTGCTGGGGTCTGCAGACTGCAGAAACGCCAGGCCAATGATCCCGGCCAGCGCGGCAATCGTGCCGTTGATCGTCATCACGACGATCCGGTACCGATCCAGCGGAATGCCCGAGAGCCGCGCCGTAATCGGACTGCTGCCCATCGCCATCAGCCGCCGTCCGGCGACAGAACGTGTCAGCGCGATCCAGCCCGCGATTCCCAGGAGAACCATCACGACCACGCTGGTCGGAATGCCGCCGATATCGCCTCCGCCGAGCGTGAAGAACAGGCCGTCTTTGGGAAATTTACTGATCGGCGATGCCTGACAGAGCACGAGGGCGAGCCCTCGAAAGATGCTGAGCGTGCCGAGCGTGACGATGATCATCGGAATGCGGAGCCAGATCGCGAGCAGGCCGTTGCACAGGCCGCAAAGCGCGCCCGTCCCCAGACCCAGCAGGATCGCGACTGGCAGCGGCAGGGCAGCGTGGAGCGCGAGCCCCGTGACGATATTGGTGAGCGTAAAGATCGAGCCTACGGAGAGGTCGATGTCGCCCATGCAGATCACGAAGACCATGCCAACCGCCATGATGCCATAAAAGGACGCCTGTCGTGCGACTGTCAGCAGATTGGCCGGATTTTTGAAGACCGGCGCGGCGATCGTCAGGATCACGCAGAGGAGCAGCAGCGCGATCAGAACGCCGATCTCCTGCATCCCCTGAATACCGCGATAGGCGCGCCGCACGCCCCCAGAGAGCGTTTCGTCCTGCGGTGCGCTCATCGGCCCCGCTTCCACGCGCACCAATTTGTAATGCTTCTCAATTTGTCGTTACTCATCGAGGACATGCGCCATCGTCACCAGCTGCGAAAGATTGTGGTCGGCATACGTCCAGACAACTTTCTTTTTGCGGGTGATCTCGAATGCATGCGCGCCATGCCCCTCTTTACCGCGCAGGAAGTTGGCCACAACCAGATTGCCGTTCTTCAGGATCTGAATGCCGCAGATCCAGTTGAGGCCGAGTTCAGGCGCATCTTTATCCCCGAACTCCCAGACGATCTTTCCCTCTTTCGTCACTTCGATGATCCGTGCTTCCGCACCATTTCCGCCCCCGATGAGCGTGTTGCCGTTTTTCAGGCGAATGGCCTCGAACACATTGGTCATGTTCGGATACTCCCAGACGACCCTGCCGCTCGGATCAACCTCCCGTACCGTCGCATCCGCCTCATGGCAGGCGAGGATATTGCCGTTCGGCAGCTTGGAGAGGCTGCGCAGCTGTCGATGGGCCGGTTTTTCGGAGGTGGTCAGCGGTGTCGTATGGACCTCTTCACCCTTCCGGTTTACCTCGACCGCCTGACATGGTCCCTCCTCACCAACGAGGATGTTGCCGTTCGGCAGGCGGCTGAAGCCGAGCACCTGTTCGCACTTCGCACTGTAGTTCCAGACGACCTTGTGCTGCCGATCCACCTCCTGCACTCCGGTCGGAGAGCCGCCGTAGGCGTAGACGACATTGCCGTTCTTCAGCTCCTGAAACATGACCGCCAGTCCCGGCACAGGGTGGTCCCACAGGATCCTGCCATCCTCCGACAGTTCGATAATGCGGTTCCCCGGAGAGTACTGCATAAACATAAAGTGATGGCGTTTGAGGGCCGGTGCAGCCGCTGTCTGGGCGAACACGCAGGAACCGGCGCAAAGCAGCACGAGAACGGAAAAGAGCACTCGGGAAGCAGATCGCATACAGGGTCTCCATTGTCTGAACACGGTGAGGGTCAAAAAATCATGCGGATCGGTGAAGACATCGCTGGAAAATTATTCAAGAACAGGTTCTCTATCCCCTTCCTGGATTCCTTTCTTCCTGCCTTTCTGTTCTGAATTTGCGTTTTTTGCTCGCTCTCTGCCTTCGGCCGCCCTATTTCCGCACAGCGAACTGAATTGCGGGGGCCAGGGTATTGGAGTTATCGAGATGCCCGACCAGGACGACATTGACCAGGTCCAGGGCGGCATCGGGCGCGGCGGTAAGAGTGATTTTGCCTTCGGTCTGTCCGGCGGGGATGGAGGCCGCACTTGCCGTGACTTTCGCGGGCAGTCCGCGCAGCTCCAGCTTGATTTCGTTTTTGGCGTTGGGCTGGCGATCGACATGCACGGGAATGTCGATCGATTTGCCTGGAGCCAGCGTCAGCGCAGCAGGGGTCGGAGCGAAGGTGAAGGCGTCCGTACGGTCCGTAACGCCGCACAGAAAGAGATCCCAGAGATGATGCGGACGTGTGTATGAAAACTCGACCGCCAGGCCAAGATCGATCGAACGGTGTTCGTATCTCTCCCATGCCGGAGCTTCACGCGAGGCCGGATGGCCGCCTATCGTGCCCGTGCCAACGATGCGTATCCCCGAAGCAGCGATCGCAGTTCCCGGTGCCGCCGTCAGAGTGACCTCCAGGGCCGTCTTCCCTGCCGCAATCGTCCCACCCCGCGCCATGACGCCTGCGGGCAGTCCTTCCACGGTGACGTCAACGGCGTCCTGAAAGCCGCCGGTTCGTTCCAGATTCACGGTAAGGGAAACCGTTCCTCCGACTGGCACGGTCAGGCGGTCGGCCGCGACCGAGAGCTGAAAATTCGGATGCGCCCGCGAGGCTTTGAGCCGATAGTAGCAGTCAGGGCCGGTAATCTCTTCGACGTTGCTGACTTCGACCGTATAGTCCCCTTCGGCAGGGGCCGTAAAGGCCAGGCGGGCGTCTTTGCCGAGGTCCGGAGCGTCGTCGTTGGCGGCGATCTCTTTGCCAGCCGCATTCAGCACCCGCAGCTGCCCATCGATCCTCGAACCGATTCGGCGGCCCAGCAGATCGAAGAGATAGGCGGACTGCGCGGCGGCGTGAAACGTGAACTGGCTGCGGGACGTTCGTCCGAACACGCCGTCTACCGCGGCAGGCAGCGCCGGCAGCGGCTGCGGAGCCTCGCCCGACCCTGCATCGACCACGGCATCGGCCTCCACCATCAGCGGCACGATCATCGGCCCGGCCTTGTCCGCATTCACCTCTGCCCAGTACATACCGGGAGCGGCATCGGCGGGTATCGAGACCATGACCTGCTTCGACGTGAGATCGGTTCCGTCCAGCGCCAGCTGCACCTGATGGCCGGGCCGTTCGCCTCGGGGAGAGTAGCCAGCCAGAAAAGCCATACGCCCAACGCGCAGGCGATAAGTGTAGTTCGGGCCGCCGTTGTACTCCGAGTCGCGCACCGACAGGAAATACTTTCCGGCTTTCGCGAACCGATAGACGAAACGCGGATCGGTCTCCCACATCGACTGCACCAGTTTCAGGCTCACTCCGGCCTCGTCCCGCAGTTCCAGCACCGGGTCGAAACGTGATCGAATGCGGTCGGCAAAGCAGTCGAAACTCCAGGTGTCGCCGGCAGCGGCGTTAAGCACGAAGCGATCCCGGCCTGCCCGCACCGCGATGCGTCCGTTCAGCGCGATAGGTTTCGCGCCGTCCAGCGGCAGCGGAGCCATGCTCTCCGTCATCGGCGGTTCGATCACCTGATTGGGGATCAGATCCACCCAGAACCGCGATCCGTTGGAGACACCTTTGGAGGTCGCGAGACGCACCTCGTGCGGCCCCAGTTTCGCTCCCGGCTCGACCGTCAGTTCCGCCGTCAGTTGACTGCCGTCCGGTGTCACTGCAACGGATTTCACCCCAATGCCACTGCCGCTCAGATAGAGCCGCGCCCCTGCTAGATTCCTGCCATCGATTTTGACACGCGTCATCTGCCCGCGTACACCGCCAGACGGAAGCAGCCCTCCAAGTTCTGGAGCCTGTGCCAGGGCGGGCATGGCAAACCCGCTGCCCAGAACTGCGCAGAAGCTGAGGGAGAGAATCGCTTGAATCGTCACGAGAAAAGTCCTGGAATGCCGGGGGAGTCGCGGACGATGCGGGCTTCACGGAGGCGCGCCGACACGTCCATATTGAGCAGTTTGGCGATGGACATGTAGGTGTCCTCGGGGCTGATCGGCAGTTCCGCAGGGTAGCGCGCCTGCGCATCGCTGGAGCCGATCACGCGTCCGCCGGGAATGCCTGCGCCGGTGATCAGATAGGAGTAGACGAAGGGCCAGTGGTCGCGACCGGCAGCGCCATTGACGGAGGTGCGTCCAAACTCGCCGGTGACGAGAACCAGCGTCTTCTTGTTCATGCCGCGCTGATAGACGTCGTCGATCAGGGCAGAGACGGTGCGGTCCAGTTCCGGCAGCTGACGCTTGCAGCGATTGAAGTTGTCACCATGGTTGTCGAAGCCCATCTTATCGACATCGTCGTTGATCGGATGCGCGCGCCAGTTGACCTGCACGAACCGTACGCCGGACTCGATCAGTCTGCGTGCCATCAGGCAGCCCTGTCCGAACTGCGTCATACCGTAGCGCTCACGGACGGCGACAGGCTCTTTGGTCAGGTCGAACGCCTTCTTCGCCTGCGGGGAGGTGACGAGCGTGAACGCCTTCTCGTAGGAAGCGTCGTGAATGCGGGTGTCGCCGCTCTCGATCCTGCGCTGGAAGGAGTCCACCTTCTTATACAGTTCCTGCCTCAGATTGAGGCGGTCGCCGGTCAGTCCGGGCGGCGGGGTGAGCGCCGCCAGTTTGTCGACCGGCTGCATAGCGTCCAGCACCCGGAACGGGGAGGAGGCGTTGCCGAGGAAGCCACCGTCCTGGCCAAGCGGGCCGTTGCCGGCGGTATCGTACATGCGCGGCCCGATGTGCAGAGCCGAGGGCAGCGCATTGCGCTGCGGCATAAACTTGCTGATGACCGCACCCATATTCGGCGCTTCCCGGCCGGGCGCGACCTTGTTGCCAGTCAGCGTGTAGTGGGCCGCCTGCGCATGCACCGACTGATCGTGTGTTGCCGAACGGATGATCGTGTATTTGTCGGCCATGCGCGCCAGCATCGGCAGATGTTCGCAGATCTGAGTACCAGGCACATTGGTCGAAATCGGCTTGAACAGCCCGCGAATCGCTTCGGGCGCATCCGGCTTCATGTCGAACGTGTCCTGATGCGGCGCGCCGCCCCAGAGAAATACCAGAATGACCGACATCTCGTTGTCCACGCTGCCCTGCGCCAGACTGCTCTGCGCGGCGAACATTCCGGGCAGCGTCAGCCCCAAAAAGCCGGCGGAACCAATCTGCAGAAACTCGCGGCGGGACGGCCCATCGCAGCTCTCGACTATCTCATGTCCGAATTCGATCATTGTCTGTTGTCCTCAGCCTGCACACACGGTATCTCGGTAACCACCCGCTGTTAACCGGGTGTCGGTGGTTGAACTTGCAATCAGTGGTTGAAAAGGAACTCTTTACTGTTCACCAGAACCCACAGCATATCCTCGAAGGCGCGGCGGCGGGCCAGATCGTGCTGCGCCTGCAGGGCCTTAGGGTCCAGCACGGGAGCGTTAGGCTTCGCAGCGGGTGTGACGGCCGCCGGAGCCGCTGCAAGCGCCTTGTGCAGAGCGTTCAGGTTTGAACTGCGTTCGTCGGGGCGCGGAGCGCGGCCGCAGGTGACCCAGTAGAGCTGGTCCAGGATCTCAGGATCGGACTGGCCCGCTTTGACCAGGCGATCGACGATGCCGCCGTCCGCCGTCACTTTGCGGTTGAGCACGTCCCCGTTGATGAAGAGCAGCGCCTGCGCCATATTCGGCTCCTGGCTGCGTTCGCATTCGCAGGTGATGACACGTGCCGGCCGCCCCAGGATGTCCATGAAGTCGGACTTCACATGTGTATCCGGCAGCTGGGACGCCCGATAGCCTGCCGGCATGCCCGGAAACTCCTCCGGTCTGCCCGTCACCTGGCTCAGCGCATCCAGCAGCTCCTCGGCAGTCATGCGGCGCACCAGAAAGTGGCTGAAATACTGGCTGTCTCTGGCGTTCAGGGGCGTCGCTTCCGAGGAGAGTTGGTAGGCGCGCGAGGTGACGATCTGGCGCATGAGGTGCCGCAGATCGAACTTATGCTTCACAAAGTCGGCGGCGAGAGCATCGAACAGTTCGGGGTTGGAGGCCGGATTGGTCTCCCGCATGTCGTCCACCGGCTCCACCAGTCCGCGCCCCATGAAGTGCGCCCAGACCCGGTTGACGATGGAGTGCGTAAAGTACCAGTTGTCCGGCTGGGTGAGCCACTTTGCGAAGTAGACCCGGCGGTCCTCCGTCGAAGCGAGAGTAAGCGCCGGCCCGCCAAGCGGCTTGGGCGGAACGGGCCGGCCCAGACGCGGCTGGATCAGATCGCCCGTCGAGACGTTATAGACGGTCATCTCATCGTTGACGTAAATTCCGAGATCGGCCTTGAACTTGACACGCGCAAAGATCTGCGCCATGCCGTAGTACTCGTTCTGAGTCCACTTCTCCAGCGGATGGTTGTGACACTTCGCGCACTGCATCCGGATGCCAAGAAAGCCCTGACTGACGTTTTCGGCCAGTTCCTCGGGCTTCAGGGCCGTGCGGAAATAGTTGGCGGGGCCATCGAGGAAGGTGTTGCCATGTGCGGTCAGCACTTCGCGGGACATCACATCCCAGCCCTTGTTGTCGCGAACAGCGTCATGAATATAGCTGTAGTAGGCCCACATGCCCTTGTCTTTGAGGGTGCCCCGGTTGACGCGCAGCAGGTCGCTCCATTTGTACGCCCAGAAGTCCGTGAACTCGGGTTTGGCCATCAGCGCATCGACCAGTTTGGCACGCTTCTGCGGATCCTTATCGGCAGCAAAGGCGCGGGCTTCGGGCGGGTTCGGCAGCGCACCTGTCAGGTCCAGTGTAACACGCCGAATGAACTCCAGATCTCCTGCTGTCCGACTGGGGGCTAAGTGCAGTGCAGCGAGTTTCGCGTAGACCATGCCATCGATATAGCTGGCGCGGGGAAGCTTTGCGTAGAGCGCAGGATCGATCTTGCTGGGGTATGGCACCTGAACACGTGCGACGGCGACTTTGTCCTGGTATCCTACCATAATCGCGGTCTGCCCTACCCCATCGATAGTCACCAGTCCGTTCGGCACGACCGTCGCCACGTTTTCGTCGTTGGAGGCGAAACGGGTCCAGTGCGTGACATCGCGCACGGAGCCGTCCGAGAAGACCGCCTGCACCCGCAGCTGCAGCTGTGCGCTGGGAGCAAGAGATTTTGTGGGAGGATTGACGCGGAGCGCGGTCACATGGGGGTCGCGCGGATCCGGCCCCGGTGTGCCCGCCGCGATCCAGCGCGTCAGAATATCGAATTCAGGAGTGCCGTGCCGCAGCGCCTTACCGCCGAGATGCGGGATCTCCATCAGCGGTTTGCGCAGCAGCAGGCTCTCTTCGGGCCTCAGTACATTGATACGCCGACCCTGATACTGCCGCGTCAGAGCCACAAAATCCAGTTCGGGCGCGAACCCGCGCAAAGAGAGTTTAAAGCCGTTTTTGCCCGCCGCCGCACCATGGCACGTACCCATATTGCAGCCAGCACGAGTCAGCACAGGTATCACGTCATTGACGAAACTGACCTGTCTGCTGACCGATGGCTTCGCGGCCTCCACAGCCTGACCGCGCCCCGACAACAGCGTCGGTGCCAGCAGGACTATAGCAATGCTCCTCCAGAGTTTGCTCAACAGGCGATCTCCTCCCAAACGTTCTACGTGAGTTAGACAGAGCGTGCAGCCGTTTGTGGCAGCAATCGCGATACAAATCTTCCAAAATCGACTTTCCTGCCGTGGAGCGGATAAAAAGGCGGGATGCGTAACGCAGGCGGTCCATCGAATCGTCAGCACTCCTTCAGGAGGGAAGCGGCGGCCTCCTGAACCTTTCTGCGCTGGGGCAGCAGGGTCTTGGCAGAAGCGAGCGACTTCAGCAGTGTTGTATCCGACTCCTCCACGATCGGTTTCAATCGGTGCAGTGCCGCGATTAGCAGATCGGATCGACGACTGGAGAGCTCCTGACGATGGTTTCCAGTCCGCCAGATTCGGGCTGCCAGTTCCCGTAGGTCGGAATGGGATAAACTGCCATTCAGGACACTTTCCGGATCCGCAAGCAGCCGCAGAAGCGCGGTTTCGATTGCCGCTTGATATTTGCCTTCCCAAAACCAGTGTGTCTCAAAGACTCGCACCAGCGGGGCGCAGGCGCGGGGGTCGTGCAAGTTCGCCATGAGCATCGCCGCCCGGACCCCCATCTTGCGCCCTGCCGGACTGTTTTCTGAAATGATCTCTGCGGTCGTCAGCATCGTTGTCAGACCATGAAACATCATCCACCAAAACGAATGCGATTCAGGCTGGGCATACTGCGCGATGGAAGCCAGCGTGTCGGCGGCTCGTTCTGGAGGGGTTCGCTCCAGCCATTTTCGCACATAGTCACTCGTGTAGACATCTTCATTGGCCAGCCAGTATTGAAGGGTCGTGAGCTCCTCTGTGCGTCTCTGCACATCCTCGCCGGAGTCTGCGCGATAGGAGTGGGAAGCCATAGTGTTTGCCTCATTGCATCCGACATATCCCGTGTGCTGTGCCTATTTAAAGTGGGGCGACCCAGACGTTACGGAACTGAACGACGTCGTGGTCCCCCTGCAGGATGATCGGGCCCGTCTTGACAGCCTCTTTATACTCGCCGTACTGGATGCCGGTCATGCCGAGAAAGTCGTTGTTGTTCTGCACGAGAATCCCGTTCTGAAATACCGTGGCGCGGGGCTGCTCCGTCACTTTACCGTCCGCTCCAAAGCGGGGGGCACGGAAGATGATGTCGAAGGTCTGCCACTCACCTGCCTTCTTGGAAGCGGTCACCAGCGGTGGCTTCTGGCTGTATAATGCACCGCAACTGGTTGTCTCCGGTTTCTCGCCGTAGGAGTTGAGTATCTGAATCTCATAGCGGCCCTGCAGCCCGACACCGCTGTTGCCGTGTCCGATCGCTTTGCCGTTGGCGTCCACCGCGATGCGAAAATCGACATGAACGAAGCAGTCTCCAAACTCCTGTCGGCTCGTGATATCGGTATGGTTCGGCGAGGCCACCCCGTCCGCATCGACGGTCCAGCCGGCTGGGTCTTTGGAATACCTTTTGTAAAACCCGGAAGTAATCTGGTCGGGTTTGCCCATAAATAGGAGAACGGCACCTTTGGGCGGCTGTGCAGACAGCTTTATGGCGACTGGCGCAGCAGTCCCTTCTGCCGCTTGTCGGCGCGCGGAGAGGCCGGATACACCCGTACCGAGCAGAGCAGCGGTACAAGCGAGAGCGATCCAGGCGCGGCGTGCCCCCAGTTTACGGTTCATTTCGTTGTCCTCATACGCCCTGATGGGTGCGGTTCCAAAGGGCGCTTATTCTTGTTTTCATGTGCTGGACGCGCTTGGGTTCCCTGTCGGAGTTACGCCTGCATAGTCGCGGACGTTCCTCTGAGACAGGCGCAGCGCAGTCCCATCTACATTAGGCAGAGTCGCATCCGTTTCCTGTTCTGTTTTCGCGTACCTGTAGGACCCCCTCCTGCCTCGCCGCAATTCCGCAGGAGAACAAGGCAAAATCAGCAGACGGACGAGGTTTGAAATTCTGCCGAAAATCCGGTAGAATGACGCCGTACATTCACCACTATGCTCCCCCGACGGAGACGTTAGGAAAGCCACGATGCCAGAGAACCCACCTATCGGGAAAGAGACTGACCCCATCGGCCCGAACTGGACCACACTGCCCAGTCCAAAACCGATCCAGCCACTCGCAGCTGCAGATCCGCTCTGGAGGCAGATGCTCGACAGTGTTCCGACTGGGATCGCTGTCCTGGATGCCGCAACGGGCGGCACTTTGTGGGTCAACACCGCCTTGAAGGGCCTGCTCTACGGCGCGGTCGGTGTCGTCTCCCCAATCGGCCTGCAGCCGTCCCAATACATGCCCTCACTAGAACTCTCCGAATGGAACCGCTGCCTGCGCCACCTGCAGAACAGCCGGACCTTGGAGCCGCTGACTTTTCCTGCCCGCCTCCAGTTCGTCGACCATGCTACCCGGAACATTACCTACTGGGAGTGGAGCCTGCAGGCTCCCGACAGCTCACAGCAGCCGTGCCATCTGCTCCTGCTGGTCAACGAAGTCAGTGAGACAGTGATGGCCGAGCGCCTGCTGACCAGCGCCGGCCGGACAGCCCAGAATGCCCGACAGCGCGCCGAAGATGCCCTGATTCAGCTGCGCGCCACACAGATCCAGATGGTGCAGGTCGAGAAGTTACGGGCGATCGGGGAGCTCGCCAGCGGGATCGCCCACGACTTCAACAATGCGCTTCAGGCCATTCTCGGGTATGCGGAACTCGCACAGGACAACATGGACGATCCTGCGGCTGTAGAACAGCACCTCCGCATCATCGTCAAGGCAGCGGAAGATGCGACCAGCACGGTCCGCCGTCTGCAGCGGTTTGCGCGCCAGAAAGCCGTCACGGAGGGCGAGCCGACCGACATCAACCGGCTGGTGGAGGATGTCGTCGAGCTCACGCGGCCTAAATGGTGGGACGCAGCCCATCGAGTGGGCTGCACCTATGAGGTGCGGACAGACCTCCAGCCGCTGCCAGCTCTCTTCGCAGAGCCGAGCAGCCTCAAAGAAGTCCTGATCAATCTGACTTACAATGCGCTCAACGCGATGCCCGAGGGAGGTACGCTCGACTTCTCTACCCGGCTGGACGGGCAGGACTGGGTCGAACTCCTGGTCTCCGATACCGGCACGGGCATGACCCCGGAAGTGCAGACGCGGATCTTCGATCCTTTCTTCACGACAAAGGGCGTCGAGGGCACGGGGCTCGGTCTTTCCGTTTCGTGGTCGATTATTCAGCGTCACGGCGGCGACATTACGGTTGAAAGCACGCCGGGCAAAGGAACCCGCTTTCGGATACGGCTGCCCGTTCAGGACATGACGGCGTTTCAGTCGGCGGAGCCCGTCGCCTTACCCCTGCCGGCTGCGCCGGGCGCCCCCCTGCTGGTGGTCGATGACGAACCCTTCATCTCCAGTCTGATCGCCTCGCTGCTGTACCGAGAGGGATACCATGTCACGGTCGTCCATAGCGCTGTGGAGGCCCTGGAGCGTCTGGCAGGCCCGGAGCCCTGCCGCCTCCTGCTTACGGATCACGGCATGCCGGGTATGAACGGCCTGCAGCTTCTGGCGGAAGTGCGGGAGCGCTATCCGGACCTGCCGGTGCTGCTCCTGACCGGCTGGGGAGATACGCTGCTGCAGACGAACGACGTCCCGCGCCCGCCCGACGCGATCATGAGCAAACCCATCAACCGCCACGACCTCCTGCTCACGGTAAACCGCCTGCTGAACACCGACACGATCAGCTAGAGCCCGACGCAGCGGCCCTTGTCTTTTGCAGCGCAAATGGGGTACACTAACACGGTTTGCGTGTCGTTTTCGACACAACGCCGCAGTAAATTGCAACGCACACTGCGGCGAACCTCGCACTGACGATTGTCCCGGCGAACGGGTCCTGGGAGTCCGCTTCCTGGTCCGCCGACTCCGACACGTCAGGAGGAACACATCCGCTGCCCCTGAGCGCCCGATGTGTCGCAACCCGGAGGAAAAAATATTGGCATCGCTTTCCATGAAAGAACTCCTCGAAGCAGGAGTCCATTTCGGCCACCAGACCCGGCGCTGGAACCCGAAAATGAAACGCTATATCTACGGTGCCCGCAACGGTATCTACATCATCGATCTGCACCAGACGCTGAAGCTGTTCGATGAGGCCCAGAAGTTCGTACAGGAAGTCGTGCAGGGCGGTGGCAAGGTGCTGTTCGTCGGTACCAAGAAGCAGGCTCAGGATGCGATCCAGGAGTCGGCCATTCGCTGCCGCCAGTACTACATCAATCAGCGCTGGCTCGGTGGTATGCTGACCAACTTCCGCACCATTCGCGACCGCGTCAAGCGTCTCGATGAACTCAACAAGATGGACGCCGACGGCACCCTGGCCCGCCTCACCAAAAAAGAGGCCGCGATCATCAACGAAGAGCGCGATAAACTGGAGCGGTACCTCGGCGGTATCAAGACCATGCCGTCACTGCCCGACTGTCTTGTCGTGATCGACCTCAAGAAAGAGCATCTGGCGATCGCCGAGGCCCGCCGCCTCGAGATCCCGATCGTCGCGCTCGTCGATACCAACTGTGATCCCGACGAGGTGGACTACGTGATCCCCGGCAACGACGACGCGATCCGCGCCATCAAATTGATCGCCGGCAAGATCGCGGACGCCATCTCTGAGATCAAGCAGTCCGAATGGGATGCCGAAGAAGAGGCCCGCATCGCGGCCCTTCCACCGGAAGAGCGCGAAGCGCTCGACAAGCCGGATGCGGACGCGATCCTGACCCCGGAGACCTCCCTGGCAGGACCGGGCGGCGACTTCATCTTCCAGCCTGGTGTCGTGGACGAATACTCCCGCATGGGCGCCGAGGAAGTGTTCACTCCTATTGAACCCGTCGCACCCGTCGCACCCGTCGAGGGCTAGAATCCCACGGTCCCTGTCCCTGCCTTTCCGGGTGAGGGACAGGGCCGTCCTGCATACCGTGCAACTTTAGCGGCAGGCGAGTTGTCACTGGTAACGCTTAATGCAAATTTTCGGAACGAGGAAGAGAAGAGAATGGCAGAGATAACCGCCAAGATGGTAATGCAGCTGCGGGAGCAGACAGGGGCAGCCATGATGCTGTGCAAAGAGGCTCTCAAAGAGACTGACGGAGACTTCGACAAGGCGACGGCTTATATTCGCGTCAAGATGGGCGGGAAGGCAACCTCCAGTGGCGCGCGGGCCGCAGGCGAGGGAGTGATCGCGGTCGTGGTCGTGGACAAGCAGGACGCGGCGATCGTAGAACTCAACTCCGAGACCGACTTTGTCGCCCGCAGCGAAGATTTCAAGACGCTGGCGAAAGAGTTGGCGGAGCAGGTCGCGAAGAGCAAAGGACACAGCGTCGAGACGGTCATGACCCAGGATTCCGTGGCACAGCCAGGAACTACCGTGGGAGACCGGATCAATACCGTGTTCACCAAGCTGCGTGAGAACATCGTGTTCAAGCGCTTCGAGTTCATCTCGACGGGCTCCAACGGCGCCCTCGCCGGTTACGTGCATGTGCCTGCCAACGACAAGATCGGGGTTCTGGTCGAGCTGGAAACGTCTTCGCCGGAAGCCGCGCAGAGCGAGGCCGTACAGACGCTCGGACGCGAAATCGCGATGCAGATCGCAGCGACCAGCCCGCGCTATCTGAATCGCGAAGAGGTGCCCGCCTCCGTTCTGGAGAGCGAGCAGAACATCGCCCGCGAGACCGCGGTCAACGAAGGCAAGCCGGAAGCCGCCATGCCCAAGATCATCGAAGGCCGAGTCCGCAAGTTCTACGAAGAGAATTCGCTCGTCGATCAGGCCTGGCTGCGCGAGTCCAAAAAGTCGGTGACGCAGGTTCTGAAAGAGAACAACGTCACTGTCAAGCGGTTTGTGCGCTTCGCGGTCGGTGAGAACATCACCGGCGTCTCCTCTTCGGGCTCGATCAAGGAGACCGCAGAATAATGGAAGGCTCCGATCGATCTTCGGCAGCCGGTTCGACGGAAGCGGGAGCAGATGCTCCCGCTTCCGGTCGACTCCGCTGGAAGCGTATTCTGCTCAAGCTCTCCGGGGAGGCCTTTGCCGCCGATATGGGTCCCGGCGCCATCGCCGAACGGGAGACGGCCAAAGAGCCGCGCGTCGGCCTGAACTATGCCACCATTCGCTCCATCGCATCGGAGGTTGTCGCCGCGCATCAGGCCGGGGCTGAGATCGCCATCGTCATCGGGGCGGG
>JAYTGR010000287.1:0-6026 GCA_043733205.1 Chthonomonadaceae bacterium | reverse complement strand
TGCAGTCCTGTGTCGCCGCCCGCACTTCCCAGGGCGGAACCGCTCCCAGCGCCGTCCGAAAACAAATGCAGCTGGCACAGGAACGTTTTGCCAAACAGCCCTCAGCCTAGCAGCTCTGTCTCCCAGGCGACAACAACGACCCCTCCGCGAAACCTAACCCCCCATCCCCCTTCCCGACACGGGAAGGGGGTGCCCTAACACGTAATAGGTGCGCTGCGTACAACTGTGTCCAGCAGGCAGGAAGTCGATTTATGCAGTCCGGAAGCATCGGAAAAGGCATCGAGCGCGAGAGTAAAAGTGGAGCGAAACAAGGTCGTTTCTTGTCTGGGCACCCCCTTCCCGTGTCGGGAAGGGGGACGGGGGGTTAGGTCGCTCGGTTAAGCGCGGAGAAACCGTTCGCAGTCTGGCTGGCAGGAATGGAGCCTAATAGGTGCGCAGGGCCGCGCCGTTCAGGTGTGCTTTGTCGCACTTGCGTTCGAGGGACGCAGGAATGGTGGTCGTGCTGGGATCGCCGTCGCTGACGTAGCGGCCCATCTCGCCTTTTTTGATCCGGTCGAGCCAGAAGGTGCTGCCGCTGTCCTGTTCACAGGCTTGAATGCGGGGCAGGCGCATAGGGTTGAATCGTTTCGAGATCGGGGCGGGAGCAGGATTCGCTCCGACCAGAAGGACGGCGCGGTTGGAATAGGTCTGGCCGTCGTAGGTTCCGGAAGCCAGCAGTTTCTTGTTCTTCGGGGAGATGCCCATCGGAAGCGCAACGGTGTCTACCTTCGTTCCTGGAGCCAGCTTCTCGATCTGCACAACGCAGTCGCCCAACTCCTTCTCGACATTGGCATCGGACAGCTGCGATAACTTGGGATGGCTGATGGTATGGTTGCCGATCTCGCAGCCCATCGCGAGCAGAGCCTTGACCTTCTTCGAGCCGTCTGCGGTGCCGCAGAATCCGACGGTAGGCAGCACGTAGAAGGTGGCTTTGACAGGGAAATCGGGATGCGTTTTCGCGAACTCCTTCCACATTCCGACGACGCAGGTAGGATCGATTTCGCCGTTCGGAAGATAGCGGAACTGACTGTTGCGGGCGTCGTCGAAGGTGAAGACGACCGGAGCCATGCCCGCAGGCAGATCGATCTTGTTGTCGAGATAGTCGCGGAGCAGCACTGGGCGGTAACCCTCCTCGTAGAGCCGCTGGAGATCGTGCTTGAAGTTGTCGATGCTGCGCACCATGCTGCGCTCTTTCGGCAGGACGTCGTGGTATTCGAGGATCGGCACGACACCTGCTTCATTGACTTTGGCTTGCTGCAGTTGTTCTGTCGTAAGCTTGACCCGGACAGGCTTCGGTTTTTGGATCGTGGTATCGGCGACCGGGACGATATCGGTGGACTTGGCAGCACCGCGGTGACAGCCCATAAATAATGTGGTGAGCGCGACCGCGCCCGCGACATAGAATCGTTTTCTGATATGCATTACTTCCTCTGTTCATCACCCGCGAGGGGGGGGGGTTCCAATCACAACTCTCTTTCCCTCTTGACAGGCGGTTTTCCTGCCGGTTTCACGGTAAGGCAGGGAAAGAGCCAGCCGACGCCGAACCTATTCTCCAGCATACAATTGTACTCGATGATGAGGAAGGAGACGGTGCATGGCGACGGGAAAAGTACGTTTCGGAGTGATTGGAGCCGGTGGTATGGGATCGGGCCACTGCGAGATGATTCCACAGATACCGGAGACGACACTGGCTGCGATCTGCGATGTCGATCCGAAGGTGCGCGAGGCGGCTGCGGCCAAATCCGGCGTCCCAGCCTTCGCGACTCATACGGAGCTTCTGGAAAGTGGCCTGGTCGATGCGGTCGTCATTGCGACACCGCACTATTTCCATCCTCCGATCGCTCTCGAAGCGTTCCGGCGCGGAATCCATGTCCTGTCGGAGAAGCCGCTGGCGGTAACGGTCTCTGCCGCCGACTCGATGATCGCCGGGGCGAAGGCCTCCGGGTGTAAGTTCGGCGTGATGTATCAGATGCGTTCGGAGCCGCAGAACGCCGCCGCGCGCAAAGTTGTCGAGTCGGGCGTCCTAGGCGAACTCTACCGCACCAATCTGGTGATGGGCTGGTACCGCAGTCAGGCCTACTACAACTCCGGTGGCTGGCGCGCGACCTGGGCTGGGGAGGGTGGTGGAGTACTGATCAATCAGGCGCCGCACTATCTCGACCTCTTCACCTGGCTGGGTGGACTGCCGAAGACGATCACCGGTCAGACCCGGACCCGGCTGCACGACATCGAAGTCGAAGACGAAGCGTTCGCCATGCTCGAATATGCGAACGGCGCACACGGCTATCTCTATGCCAGCACGACGGAAGTGCCCAACCACAATCTGCTGGAGATCTGCGGCGACAAGGGCAAACTGGTGCTGGACAACGGGCAGCTGCGTGTCTATGGGCTCGATACTCCGATCCGTGAGTTTACCGAGACGAACGAATCGATGTGGGCCTCCCCCAAGTCGAACGCATCCACCGTCGAACTTCCCGCCGAGTCTCCGATCAAAGGCCATGCCGCCATCACGCAGAACTTTGCGCGCTCAGTCCTGTTCGGGGAGCCGCTGACTGCACCGGGTGAGGACGGACTGAACGCCGTCGAACTGATCAATGGCCTCATTCTATCGGGTAAAACAGGCAGGACCGTCAGTGTGCCTGTCGATCGCGCAGAGTACGACCATCTCATCGCGGAACTTCAAGCGACCTCCCGTGAGAAGGCCGAAGTCATGGAACAGCGCGTTACCGATCCAAATTTCAAGTAGAGCCGTTTTTGACGGGAAAGGGACGTGTTTGACCGAATCAGCTAGACTCTCCGGTGTCTTCCCCTCGCAGTGGATACGTGCCGCCATCGAGAACGGAATCATCCGGGCGGAGGTTCCGATCCACGCGGGGCAGATACAGCCGAACAGCCTCGACCTACGCTTGGGTAAAACTGGCTGCCGGGTACAGTGCAGTTTTCTGCCAGGCAAAGAAGGTATCTACCGGAAACTGGATGCCTATCGCTGGTACGAGTTCACGCTGGCCGACGAAGGCATGGTGCTGGAGAAAAATCAGGCGTACATCTTTCCGCTCAACGAGAGCCTGGTTCTGCCAGACGATGTCTACGCACGCGCAAACCCCAAAAGTTCGACCGGACGCCTCGACGTCTTTACCCGTCTCGTCACAGAGTACGGCACCTCCTTCGACGAGGTGAAACCTGGTCACATTGGCCCCCTTTTCCTCGAAGTCGTTCCGCGCTCCTTCGCCATTCGTGTGAGGGCCGGGGACTCCCTGGCCCAGATCCGTTTTCAGACCGGCGATCCCCGCCTGTCCCGATCGGAGCTGACCGCCCTGCTGGACAACGAGGAGATCCTGCTGGATCGTGATCTGCGCACACTGAGGTCGCACGAGGTGCCGATAACCTCCAGCATGGTGCTCTCCGTCAATCTGCCCATGAAGGGGGATACGGTCGGTTATCAGGCGCGCCGCAACACCAGCCCCATCGACCTGCGCGGCGTCGGTGCAGCCAAGGTGCGCCACTTCTGGAACCGCATCTACGGCGACAACCGTCCGGTCGTGCTGGAGCCGGATGAGTTCTACATCTTCGCCTCCCGCGAACTCGTGCGCCTGCCTCCGATGTACTGTGCGGAGATGGTCGCATTCGACGCCAGCAGCGGCGAGGTGCGCACCCACTACGCCGGATTCTTCGACTCCGGCTTCGGCTACGCGCAGGGCATCGACCCGAAACGCAGCGCCGCCTCTGTCGTGCTCGAAGTGCGCAGCCGCGACGTTCCCTTTCTGATCGAAGACGGCCAGCCGCTCTTCCGCGTCCACGTCCTGCGCAGCACGGAGGAGCCCGATATGCTCTACGGTTCAGGCAATGGCTCGCACTATCAGTCCCAGCGCCTGCGCCTGAGCAAACAGTTTACCTATACCGCAGATGGCGACGATGAAGAAGCACCGGCAAGCCCACAGGGCAGTCTCGACTTCTCCGCGATGAAATAGGAGAAGCTCTGTTTTTCTCTTCACAAACATTTGCGTGAGCGGGTGCCCTAACCCCCCGTCCCCCTTCCCGACACGGGAAGGGGGTGCCCTAACACGCAGTCGCTTCATCGCGCCCGAACTGGTCCAGCAAGCTGAAATCTGATTTGGGCAGGCTGGCTGAACGGGATTTAGGTGTGAAGAGCTCCAGGAGAACTGGGGAGCATCAAGGTCGTTCCTTGTCAGGGCACCCCCTTCCCGGTGAGCGCAGCGAACGAGGTCGGGAAGGGGGCGGGGGTTAGGTCGCCCGCTCACGCGAGGGAACTATCAAATGAGTAAGACAATCGTTTTCGGACGATGCCGGAGTGCGTGGACAGCTGTTCTGGGAGCAGTCATAGCCCTTTTGGGGTCTGTATGTGTGCAGGCTCAGACGCTCCGCTTGAAGTGGGTGGAGGCGGGGGCGGCAGTCCGAATGCCTCCGGTGAGCCCGCACAGGATCGATCTGACCGATCAGAGACCGCCACAGATCAAGCGGATACCGGCAGATGTCACGAATCCACTCTACGGGGTGCTCATCATCGGGCCGGCTGAGAGCGCCGCGCACTTCAATGTCCTTCTGGATGCACCGCCGGGCAGACGTACACGGCTCTTTGTAGATGCCAATGGCAATGGCGATTTTACCGATGATCCCCGGCCGCAGTGGGACACAAAAAGTTATATCGGCGGCGATCGACGCAACTATACGGAGATGATCGGTGGTGTTACCGTCACTGTCCCCTATGGCAGGACGAGACTGCCGCTTCACTTGAACCTGCGGCGCTATGATCCGGCCGATGCAGTCAGAGCGGGATACCAGGGCGCGCTCCTCTGCACGCCGGACTATGCACGGGAAGGCGATCTGAAACTAGGCGCGAAAACTTACCACGCGATGCTGCTCGATGCGATCGTCGGCGGCGATTTCCGGGGCCTCCTGGGAGGAGGAGCGACGGGAATCTTCCTGCTGATCGATGTTAATGGAAACGGTCTCTTCGACGCCCGAGGCGAGTTCTACAGCGCCGGCCAGCCGTTTAACATCGGCGGCATCACGTATGAACTGCGCGGGATGACGGCGTCTGGAGAGACTATGGATCTCGTAAAATCGGCGGCGAAAGTAGCGGAGATACCGCCGCCCCCCGATCTGCGGATCGGGAAAGTCGTACCGTCCTTCGCCAAGAAGGCGACCAGTGGCGCGGCTATTCATTTTCCGGCTGACTATCGTGGCAAACTCGTCCTGCTCTCGTTTTGGGCGAGTGACTGCGGCGTCTGCGCAGCGGAGATGCCGGATGTTGTCCGTGCCTACCATCTGTTCCATGCACAGGGGCTCGAAATTGTCGGGGTGAGCCTCGATCACGAGAACGCAGCGGCGCAGATCACTGGCTTTACGAAACGTGTCGGCATGCCTTGGCCGCAGATATACGATGGCAAGTGGCTGCAGGCCGATGTCGCGCAGCTCTACTTCGTGCAGCGCACGCCAACCTCCATTCTGGTCGAGGGGGATACCGGCAGGGTGCTTGCCAGCGGCGCCGATCTGCGCGGCGCAAATCTGCAGAAGACCGTGGCTGCTGCGCTGAACAGCCGCACAAAGTAAGTAAGGGAGCCACCGCGCGTGCAGCTGAAGAAACTTCAACTCCTCGGATTCAAGACGTTTGCCGACAAGACCGAAATCTTTATCGACAGCGGTCTTACGGCCATTGTCGGGCCGAATGGGTCCGGGAAATCGAATATCGTCGACGCACTGTTATGGGTTCTGGGCGAGCAGAATCCCCGGCTCATGCGCGGAAACGCCTCGGTCGATGTCATCTTCGCAGGCACCGATAAGCGCAAGCCGCTCGGCATGGCCGAAGTGCGTCTGACCATAGACAATTCGGACGGCGCTCTGCCCATCCAGTTCGCAGAAGTCACCGTGACCCGGCGCATCTACCGCTCTGGAGAGAGCCAGTATATGCTCAACGGCGCGCCCTGCCGCCTCAAAGATGTGGTCGAACTGTTTATGGACACAGGAGT
>JAYTGR010000286.1:0-6027 GCA_043733205.1 Chthonomonadaceae bacterium | reverse complement strand
CCGCCATCGAGCGCCGTCAGGGTCTCAAGGTGGCCTGTTTGGAGGAGATCGCTTACCAGTGCGGCTATATCGGGGAGGAGCAGGTGCTGCGCCTCGCTCATGAGTACGCGAAGACCGAGTACGGGCAGTACCTTATTCGCATGGTCGCAGAAGGACGCAGCAGCCTGCTGCTGGGATAGACAGTTTATGACCGACGCAAAATTCGAAATCCGGCGCATGACGCGTGCCGATCTGGATAGCGCCTGGGAGTTCTGTATCGAAGAGGGCTGGAACCCCGGTAAATACGACCGGAAGGCGTTCTACTCCGCAGACCCGAACGGCTTTTTTCTCGGCCTGCTCGACGGCGTTCCTATCGGCTCTGTGAGCGCTGTCGCCTACGATCGTCTGTTCGGCTTTATCGGCCTCTATATCGTGCGGCCTCCGTTTCGGGGTCTCGGATACGGCCTGCAGCTCTTCGGCGCGGCGCGGGACTATCTGGGCGCACGCTGCATCGGGCTTGACGGCGTTCTCGCTCAGCAGGAGAACTACCGAAAAGCTGGGTTCGAATTCGCGTATCGTAACATCCGCTATGCCGGGATAGGCTCGGGCGTGGAGACACCCGATGTCTTTCCGCTCGCCGAACTGCCGATCGTTCAGCTGGAAGCCTTCGACGCGAAGATGTTCGGCGCGCCGCGTCCGCATTTCCTGCGAAACTGGATCACACTTCCCGACAGCGCGGCCCTCGGACTGCTGAAGAACGATGTCCTGGTCGGCTACGGCGTGCTGCGGCCCCGCCAGGAGGGCTATCAGATCGGCCCTCTCTACGCCGAAACGCCTCAGGCTGCCGAAAGTCTGTTTCGATCGCTCGCGGCGCAGCGCCCCGGACACACGCTCTTTTACGATGCCCTGGAGTGCAGTCCCGAAAGCGTCCTCCTGGCCCAGCGGCACGGGCTGGAGCCCGTGTTCGAAACCGCCCGTATGTATGCCAACGGCCGCCCTGAACTCCCATTAGACTGTCACTACAGCGTCTCCAGCTTTGAACTGGGCTAAGAAGCAGAATATGCCAAACGACTTCACCACCTGCCCGATACCGGGGGTTCTGGTTCGGCCTCTCCCGCGCTACGACGACCGGCGCGGATGGCTCATGGAGCTTTTCCGCAGCGACGAGCTTCCCGAAGGCTGCAGACCGGCGATGGGCTATATCTCCATGACCCGGCCCGGCATCGCCCGTGGTCCGCACGAACACCGTGACCAGACAGACGGCTTCGCCTTTACGTCCGGCCGGTTCGAGATCACGCTCTGGGAAAATCGGCCGGACCGTGCGCGATTCAAGTGGGTGCTGCGCGCGGGAGACGAGTCGCCGGTCTTCCTCATCGTGCCTCCCGGTGTCGTCCATGCCTATCGGAATGTTGGGGAGAGCGATGCCCTTGTGTTCAACTTTCCCGACCGGCTCTATGCAGGCGAAGGGCGCTCGGAACCGGTCGATGAAATTCGCCACGAAGAGATCGATTCGGAGTTCCGGCTATGAGCAGAACCCTGCTCGTCACCGGAGGTGCCGGATTCATAGGGAGCGGCTACTGCCGCTATGTCCTGGCGAAGCACCCGGACTATCGCGTCATCGTGCTGGATGCACTGACGTATGCAGGCAACCTCTCCACTGTAGCCGACATCGTCGCCAATCCCGACTTCGCGCCGCGTTTCCGCTTCTATCCTGGTAAGATCCAGGACGAGACGGTGGTCAACGGCATCCTGGAAGCCGAGCAGGTGACCGATATCGTCAACTTTGCCGCCGAGTCGCACAACGACCGCAGCATCCTCGATCCCGGCAGTTTCATTCAGACCGACGTCTATGGCGTCTATGTGCTCCTGGACGCAGCTCGGCGCCATCGCCTGGCACGCATAGTGCATATCTCTACGGATGAGGTCTACGGCACCATCGATACCGGCCAGTTCACCGAGCAGAGCCCTATCGAACCCAATACGCCTTACTCGGCGAGCAAAGCGGGCGGAGAGCTGCAGTGCCGCGCCCACTGGATCACCTATTCGACGCCGGTGATCGTCACGCGCTGCTCCAACAACTTCGGGCCGTTTCAGTATCCGGAAAAACTGCTTCCGTTCTTTCTGTCGCGGCTGATCGATCATCGCCCTGTGCCGATTTATGGCGCAGGCGAGCAGGTCCGGGACTGGATCTATGTCGAGGACCACTGCTCCGGGATCGACTTCGCCCTCCACCATGGCACGCCGGGCGAGGTCTACAATATCGGGTCCGATGGCGAGCAGACGAATATCGCCATCACGCATCGCCTGCTTCAGCTGCTGGACCGGCCTGCCTCTCTCATACGGCACATTCACGATCCCCGTGGCGGGGCGCACGACCGACGCTACAGCGTGGACGCGTCCAAACTAGGCGCGATGGGCTGGCGGCCGGAACACAGTTTCGAGGAGGCCCTCGCCGGCACCGTGCGCTGGTATCAGGAGAATCAGACCTGGTGGCGCGGGATCGTCGCACGCCCCGACTATCTGGCCTTCATACAGCGTTTCTATGGCCCCTATCTCGGCGCAGAGCTGTGAGGACAGGAGTGAAGCATGGGTGAGTTTGTGCCTTCGTGGGACATACTGGTGCAGAAACTGAACGCTCGGCGCGAGGCGGGATCTCGTATCGTCTCGACCAACGGCGTGTTCGATCTGCTGCATGTCGGCCACCTGCGGTATCTGCAGGCGGCGCGCCGGTGCGGAGACCTCCTGGTGGTCGGAGTAAACTCCGATGCCTGTACACGTTTGCTCAAAGGTCCGGCTCGTCCGTTTGTCCCGCAGGAGGAGCGGGCCGAGATGCTGGCCGCGCTGAACTGCGTAGACTACGTCACTCTCTTCGATGAACCGACGCCGGTGCAGCTTCTGGAGAGCATTCGGCCTCACCTGCATGTCAAAGGCGGCGACTATGAGATCGATAAAATGCCTGAGACCGCTGTTGTCCGCAAATATGGAGGCGAAGTCATCACCGTCGATTACGTCCCGGCCCACTCTTCTACCGGAATTATCGCGCGCATCGCGGCCTTTGTCCGAGGTCAAAATTGACCAGTGAATCGTCGCCCCCTCCGACAGTCCCTGCGGGGACGGTCGCTCCGCTCCCAGAACCGGCAGGCCGCAGGGCCAATATCCTCATCGCGCTGATCAAGGCGGTACGGCCCCGGCAGGCGACAAAGAACCTGTTTGTCTATACCGCGCTGGTTTTCGCCGGACAGCTGTTTCAGACCACGCAGTTTTTGCGCGCGACGGTGGGATTTCTCCTCTTCACCGCTGTCGCGGGCAGCATCTATCTGCTCAACGACCTTCTGGACGTGGAACAGGACAGACAGCATCCCAAAAAGCGGCTGCGCCCCATCGCCTCCGGCAGTCTGCCGGTTCCGCTGGCATGGTTCGCATTCGTCGTGCTGGGCCTGTGCGGTACGGCGGCCGGGTTTAGACTCTCGCTGCTGTTCGGGCTGACGCTCGCGGCCTATTTCGGCCTTCAGATCGCCTACTGCTTCCGGCTCAAACATATCGTCTTGCTGGACGTGTTCACGGTAGCCGCCGGATTCGTACTGCGCACCGCTTCGGGCGGCTTTGCGATTGATGTACACATCTCCCCCTGGCTCATGCTCTTCTCCCTGCAGCTGGCGCTTTTTCTGGGTTTTGGCAAGCGCAGGCAGGAACTTGTCCTCCAGGGAGAGAATGCAGGGAAAACACGTGCCATACTCAGCGAATACAGCTTACCGTTCCTCGACCCGATGATCGTCATCGTAAGCGCCGTCACGATCGTTTGCTACTCCGTCTACAGCGTCGATTCGCCGACAGCGGCGGCGCATCCGCATCTCTGGGTCACGGTGCCGTTCATCATCTACGGCGTCTGCCGGTACCTCTATCTGGTCTATCAAAAAGGCTGGGGAGGCGCGCCGGACGAAGTGTTGCTGAAAGACCGGGAACTCCTGGTCTCGGTCATATTATGGTTTCTGATGGTGCTGCTGGTATTCAAATTCGACGGAGCGGGACATTCGTTTTTCGGGGCAGGAGGGCTGCGATGAAGGTGCTGGTAACAGGGGCCAACGGGATGCTGGGCATCGACCTGTGTGTGGAGCTGGAGACGGCGGGCCACACGGTCATTCGCGCCGATGCGAGCGTGCGGGACGGGAAAACAGTGCCCGCCTGGGTTCACGTCGATGTGACAAATACCAAGGAGATCGAGGAGTGCATCCTCTATCATCAGCCGGATGCGGTGATTCACGCGGCGGCCTATACCGACGTAGATGGCTGCGAGCGAAACCCCGATCTCGCCTTTCGCGTCAATGCCCTGGGCACATGGAACATCGCTGCGGTGTGTGGAGCCCATCGGATCACGCTCGTCTACATCAGCACCGACTTCGTGTTCGACGGTACGAAGCAGACACCCTACACCGAGTTCGACACGCCTAATCCGCTCAGCCACTATGGCGCTTCGAAGCTGGCCGGAGAGCGCTATGTGGCATCCCTCTGCCCACGCCACTTTATCGTGCGCTCCTCGTGGATGTTCGGCATTCACGGTAAGAACTTTCCCGACATCATCCTGCGCAAAGCCGCTTCACAGGCGGAGATCGGCGTCGTATGCGACCAGTTCGGCAGTCCGACGTATGCCCCGGATCTCTCCCGCGCCCTCGTCTCGCTGCTCGAATCGCCGCTCTACGGCACCTACCATATCACGAATGCCGGGAGCTGCAACTGGTACGAGTTTGCGGGAAAAGCGGTGGAATTGGCAGGTTTGAAGAACACGGTAATTAAGCCGATGCCTGCAGAGCTGTGGCCTTCGCCGACTAAGCGCCCTGCCTACTCCGTCCTCCGGCACTACGCGCTGGAGCTGCAGGGCCGCGACAACCTGCCGCCCTGGACACAGGCACTGGCTCAGTTCCTCGCGCTGCGCAGCAAAGAGGTCTGATCTGCGGGCAGTTATGGCTGCTGATAGCGGTCGAAGAAGAAAGTGTCGTAAAGCAGCTTGCCGAGAGACACGACGAAAGCGAAGGCGACGACCGCATTCTTATAGTGCAGGATCTCCCCGGCGCCCGGATCGGGAATGGCGAACAGAACGCCCGCGATCACACTGATCGTGCCAAGTCGCTGCACAAAACGTACCAGCTGCCTGCGCAGAGTCATCTTCCCACTCGCTTTCCGTCACACCATGTCTTCCACTGGAGTTCCCAATTTTGCCAGCTCTTCTACCGCATCTCGGGGCTTCTCCACCGCATGATCCGAGATGACTCTGCCATCCTTGAACCGGATGATACGACTGGCGTGTTCCGCTATCTCCTGTTCATGTGTTACGATAACAACGGTCTTCCCGTTCCGGTTTAGCCCCTGAAAGATCTCCATGATCTCTTCCCCAGTGCGGGTATCGAGGTTTCCGGTCGGTTCGTCGCCAAAGATGATGGGCGGATCGTTCACCAAGGCCCGGGCGATGGCGACGCGCTGCTGCTGCCCACCGGAGAGTTCATTGGGCTTGTGGTCGAGCCGATCTCCCAGACCGACCTTCTCCAGACAGAGCTTGGCGATCTGCTCGCGGTTCTTGGCGTTGCTGTAGAGCATCGGCAGTTCGACGTTGCGGATCGCGCTGGTGCGTGCCAGCAGATTGAATGTCTGAAACACGAATCCGATTTTGCGGTTGCGTATCTCCGCCAGCTGATTGTCGTTCAGGCGCGCGACTTCGATGCCGTCCAGGAGATAGGACCCTTTCGAGGGTTTGTCGAGACAGCCGATGAGGTTCATGAACGTCGATTTCCCGGACCCGGAGGGTCCCATGATCGCGACGAACTCTCCGCGATTGATGGTCAGGGAGACGCCACGCAGCGCCCGAACTTCCATTTTACCCATTTTATAGATCTTATGTACGTCCGTGGTCTCGATCAGCGCTTCTGGCATGCCCTGTTCCCTCTTCCTTTCATTCTGTCGGCTGCAGACAGCACCGCAGCCGACAGTCTTCCTCTCCCGTTCGGTCTATTTCGCTTTGGCCTGCAGCGCCGCCGTAAATTCGTCCAGATTTTTCTT
>JAYTGR010000285.1:0-2101 GCA_043733205.1 Chthonomonadaceae bacterium | reverse complement strand
TCGATGCTATCGCGGCGAAGGCCCACGCTGCACAGTAGCAGCACGGTAAAGGAGTGGGTTCAATGGCGACACGATTTGCAATATTCTCTGACATCCATGCCAACCTGCCCGCGATGGAAGCGGCGGCCGCTCACATCCAAAAGGGCGGTTACGACAGCGTATACTGCCTGGGGGATATTGGCGGCTATGCCTCCCAGCCGAATGAAGTGCAGGCCGTGATCGAGGCCATGGGCTGCCCTGCTATCCTGGGCAACTACGACGAAGGCGTAGGTTTCGACAAAGACGATTGTGGATGTCTTTACATCAAACCGTTCGATATTGAGATGAGCAATGTCTCTTTTCTCTGGACCCGCGAGCATACGACCAGCGTCAACAAAGACTGGCTGCGTGCAATGCCGCGCGAAATTCGGATGGAGGCAGAAGGGCGCAGTGTCCTGCTGTGCCACGGCTCCCCAAAGTCGAACACCGAATACCTCTTCGAGAATCGTTCCGAAGGTTATTTGAAGCAGTTTACGGCGGGTGGAAGGTTTGATGCTCATGCCGATCTCATCGTTTTCGGGCATACGCATGTGCCTTATCATCGCACCGTGGACGGTGTAGATTTCGTAAACACCGGAAGCGTGGGCCGTCCGAAAGACGGCGATCCCCGTGCTGGCTATACTGTGCTGACAATCGACGGCGGCAGTCTTGATGTCGAGCAGATCCGCGTCGCCTACGACGTAGAAGCCGCCTGCTCGTGCCTCATCACCGCAGGACTGCCCGCCTATTTCGCCGACTACCTGCGCACAGGCGGGAATGTCTCGGCACCCGTCTGAGCTTCGCCTAGAATAGGAAAGCTATGACTTCTGCAAATAACATTGCATCACGCGCAAATCGAATGAAGGCGGCGCTGCGTCTGGAAGGGCTGACGCTCGCCTGGATGGTATTAGAGGCGTCTGTTTCCATCGGCGCGGGCGTCGCAGCGCATAGTGTGCTGCTGCTGGCCTTCGGGGCAGACAGCATTATCGAACTTGCTTCGGCGGGCCTCCTCTATTTCCGGCTGTCAAAAGAGGCCCATGCCGAACCGGCCGACATGGCAGGCATCGAAGCCTTAGAGCAAAAAGCCTCTCGTATCGGCGGCTGGCTTCTCTGCATTCTGGCACTCTATGTCGTTCTGCAAAGCGGCTATGGGCTGCTCCATCGGCACATGGCGGAGATCTCGCTGCCTGGTCTGGCGGTCGCGGTCGTCGCCGCGTTCGGAATGCCGGTGCTGGCAAAGGCGAAACTGCGCCTTGCCGACGAGATCGGAAGCAAAGCGCTGCGGGCCGACGCTATGGAGACGTTTACCTGCGGATTTCTCTCCTGGGTGCTGCTCGCGGGCCTGGGAGCGAATGCGCTTCTGCACTGGCGGTGGCTCGACAGTGTGGCCGCACTGGCACTGGTTCCCTTTCTCATCAAAGAGGGGTGGGAAGCGATCTCTGGAGAGTGCGTCTGCGCCCATACATAGAAATGGGGAACGCTTTCGGCTCCGATATGCGTTATACTCATTGTAATGAAGATACTTTCTCTGTACAACAGAAAAGGGGTTGCCTGGTTCCTGAGCGTGGCTTTTGTGCTGATGGCCACGGTATCCGGAGCATCGTGGCAATGCCTGGATGGACATCTTTGCCCACCTGGCTGTACAATGCAGCAGAGCGGAGGCAAGGTCAAATCCAGTGGCTCCGTGTCTGTTCCCTCCTGCTGTGTGTCACACGGCAGCAGTCCACAGGTGCATAGGTCTCCCTGTGCCTTGTGCGCAGCCGCACACGCCTCCAATTCCCAGCTCAAAGCGCGCTGTACTTCGTCCGTCTGTGTGCTTCGCATGCAGGCAAAACCTGACAGCAGCCTCCAGGCTATGCACTCTCCTCTCGTCCTGGATACCGCCTCAGTTCTGCTTCTTGCTCCTGGGTATGTTCTCGTTCCGGAAGAGACCGCTGCTCTCTCCTTCGGTTCCGCGCGTGCGCCTCCTCCCGATCAAGCCATTGTCCGTCTTTTTTCTCCTCGTGCCCCTCCTGCCCGAATCATCTAACATACGCCTGCGCGGTTTATGCCTCGACGGTTGTTACGGCATCTCCTGCCTGTC
>JAYTGR010000284.1:0-2102 GCA_043733205.1 Chthonomonadaceae bacterium | reverse complement strand
GATCGCACAGATGGCGCACGACCGAGAGATCGTGCGCGATAAACAGGTAGGAGAGGCCGCGTTCGGCCTGCAGCTCTTCCAGCAGATTGAGAATCTGGGCGCGAATGGAGAGGTCGAGCGCGGAGATCGGTTCGTCCAGAATCAGCAGTTTCGGGTTCGTGGCGATCGCACGGGCGATTCCGATGCGCTGTCGCTGACCACCGGAAAACTCATGAGGATACCGTGATACGAACTCTGGGCGCAGTCCGACCGTTGTCAGCAGTCCACGGGCCTGTTCCATGCGGTCGTCCCGCGATCCGGCGAGGCCATGCGCCCGCAGGGGCTCCGAGACGATCTCCCCGATCATCATGCGGGGATCGAGGGCCGCGAACGGATCCTGAAAGACAATGCCCATGTCCCTGCGCAGTTCGCGCAGCGCGGGGCCTTCGAGAGCCAATACATCGACACCATCGAGGCGCACACTGCCTCCCGACGGCTCCAGCAGGCGCAGGATGGAACGCCCTGCTGTACTTTTGCCGCAGCCGCTCTCTCCCACGAGGCCAACTGTCTCGCCGGTTCCGACCGTCAGGTCGATGCCGTCCACCGCCCGCACGGTCTCCCGTATCGAACGCAGGCCTTCTCTTCGGGTCACACGAAACTGCTTGACGAGGCCGCGTACCTCCAGCAGCGTTGACATTTCACTCACACCGATCTCACTCTGACGAGCGCGCCGAAGAGCGCGAGCGGCGCGATGAGCACAGCTGCAAGCAGGCCGCGACGCGCGAGGCGAGGAATGCGATGGTGCATGGAGGCTCCTTTCATCCGGGTTAGCGTGGAGGCTAATGGATTTCGACTTCGAGACGATCTCCCGCTGACAGCGAGAGCGGCGTGGCGAACATGATAATCAGGTCGCCAGAACTGTCCGCAGTGGTGCGGACGCCGAGGGGATTGGGGCCCAGACTGACATGGACGACCGGCGACGGAGCCGCTCCCGCCGGCAGTCCTGGAACCCGCAACGATCGGAGAGTAAGGCGTGTGAGCCCGGATTTACGATCTGGCTTCAGCGCAGGCGGTGCGATGAAGCGGTCCAGCCGGAACGTCAGCTGTGCGCCGTGTACCAGGGGTTTGAATTCGACGTGGCCCCAGAACGTCGGGGCGAACACAGGGGCGGAGAGGGTCCGCCATGTGCCCGGAATTTTGGGTGACAGGGTCATTCTGCCGAGAGAGGGGTCGTAGCCGAAACCCTCCAGCGCGTAGAGCAGATTCCAGTCCCCGGCCTGTGTCGTTCCAGAGACTTCCGGAACGATTTCGCCCGTATCGGCGCGGAAGCGCAGAGGCGTGTTCCACACTTCGCGAAGCGTGTTGTCGCGGACGGTCTCCAGCCGCTGCATCAGCTGAACGCCTGCATCTGGCTGATTCTGCTGAATCGCCAGGATCGCCTCGCTCAGGACAGTCGCAGGAAGCAGGCAGTCGGTCCCTTCCGCTGCGAGCGGCACGCCCTGGGCATCTGTACGCCACACAGGGGCCAGGGGAAATGCCGAAAGCGCGTCATTGCGGGTTCGCAGTGTCGCAAGCGTGTCCACGATCTTAGCGTGCGAAACGGGCGGTGGTACACCGAGCGTGTTCGCCATCCAGACGCCGAACAACTGATCGGCGGCGCAGGCGCGGTCCGAGGCATCCGCAAAGTAACGGCCAGTCCAGCGCTGGAAGACAAACCGGGCTGTGCTGGCTGTCAGCGCCTTATCGCAGGCGAGTTCCAGGAGACGATCCGCGTCCATACGGGGAAGCGCTGCGGCAATGCTTCCGGCGAGGCCGTCTTGGGCCGCTTCCGCAAAGGCTTGTGCGCTGTCCATGTGCGCCAGCGCCCTGCCGGCGCTGAGTGCAGCCAGGCGCAGCATCCATTCTGCAGCGGAAGAGGGATCGGGTTCGACGGCCGAGCCCACATCCGGAGGCAGCAGGGCCGCGAGCGCCCGCCGCAGATGCGGATATTCTCGCCTCAGATAGGCGGGATCGTCTGTCCAGAGGGCATACTGCGCCAGCAGGAGCGTGTAGGCCGCTGCCGAATCGGGAGCTGGCGGGCCGGTATGGAGCGCGATCTGACTGCCCGCGTGATGCACCTCCTG
>JAYTGR010000283.1:0-6047 GCA_043733205.1 Chthonomonadaceae bacterium | reverse complement strand
CGCGCATGTGCCGGTATCATCCCTCCTGCTCGGAGTATACGGCGCAGAGCATTCTGAAATATGGTCTGTTTACAGGAGCAGCGTTCGGAATCCGACGTATTCTGCGCTGCAGCCCGTTCAGCCCAGGCGGTTACGATCCGGTTCCCTAAACCGCTGATTCGAGGACAATCTTTTGAAATCCGTATCGCGTTCCATCGCACTGCTTCTTACTCTCATCGTTCTTGTCGGCGGCCTGACAGGCTGCGGCCAAAAAACGATCCGCGACAACTATCCCAACACCTTCGAGGACGCCGCAGCGCTGCAGAAGGAACGGCCCAGAGAGGCGCACGAAGAGTATCTCTCCATCCAGAAGGCCAACGACGGCAAGGATTCGAAGAAGGCCGCCGAGGCTCTCACGCTCGATGCCGCTTTTACGTCCAGCCGTTTCGCAGGAGAGATCCCGCCTAACCCTTCCAAGGCTGTACTGGATATGCAGACCGAAGGCTTGACCGATGCTCAGCAGTCCCTCAAGCTGCTGATGGAACGCTATCCCGATACCGAAGCTGGGAGGAACGCTAAGAAGGCTCGTGCTGCGGTCGAGCACGATCTTGACGTGTTGAACTCCAAGCAGTTCAACTATCGACTCGTGGATGGTTTCGTCGCGCTCACCGGACGGAAGCCCGCCTTGAGCTACTGGTTTGCGCTCGCACTCATCGCGATCGTCGTGAAGGGAATCACGATGCCGCTCACGCTCAAGATGTACAAGAGCCAGCGGGAGATGCAGAAGCTGCAGCCGGTGCTCAAAGAGGTGCAGAAAAAGTACAAGGACGAACCGCAGGTGCTGCAGCAGAAGACCATGGAGGTCTATAAACAGCACGGTGTGAGTCCATTCGCCAGCTGTCTGCCGATGGTTATTCAGCTGCCCTTCATGATCTGGGTCTACAACACGATCCGGCTGTACGAGTATCATTTCGCCAACGGCAAGTTTCTCTGGGTCGGCAGCTCGTTCTCTTTCGCCCATCCGACGATCCTGGGCACCGATCTGGGTAAGTTCGATATTCCGCTGCTTGTTCTCTATGCCGCCAGCAACTACTTCACGATGCGTCTGACGCCTGCCCCCGATCCCACGCAGGCGCAGCAGCAGAAGTCGATGGCCGTAATGACCACGGGCATCATGTTCTTCATGTTTATGCAGTACAAGTGGTCGGCGGCATTCATTTTCTACTGGCTGATTCTCAACATCATCTCGACAGCACAGCAGTACTATTTCGTCTATAGGCCGAATAAGGCGCGTCTGGCCACGGGAGAGATCCTGCCGTCGCCGTCGTCGGGGCCGTCTTCCAAAGAGACGTCGAACCGCGACAGACCCGGAGCAAACGGCACTCTCAGCCGTACGGAAACGGCTCCCAAGATGTCGACCAGTACGGGGCCTCGGCCCAAAAAACGCCGGCCGCGCCCGTGACGCCCAGTATGTGATCGAGCTGAAGGAGAGAACACTATGAGCGAGACAAGCACCGAAGAGATTGCGGAGAGCCCGGTCGTGCCGGAAGAGACGCTGAACCCCGATCAGCGTATGGCGCTGACCTTTATCCAGGAACTTTGCGCCGCCAGCGGCCTGGGAGCGGAGGCAGTCGTGCGCTCCGCCCAGAAGCCCTATCTGCAGATCGAGATTATTGGAGAGAATGTGCGCCAGACCTGGGGACGCCAGGGCCAGACGCTCGATGCCCTGCAGTTTCTCTGCAACACCGTGCTCGCGCACCGCGTCAGCTCCGATGTGCGGCTGATGCTGGATGCAGAAGGCTACCGGGCGCGCCGCGCCGCAACTCTCATCGAGCGCGCCAGGGAACTGGCGCGGGAAGTGCGCGAACGCAACCAGGAAGCGGAGCTGGAGCCGCTGCCCGCCCATGAACGCCGCATTATTCACAACGCGCTGCTCGACGAGCCCGGCATCACGACCTACAGCGAAGGCGACGAGCCGGAGCGCCACATCGTGATCGCGCCGCGCCCCGAATAACTGCGCCTTGCATTTGCGGGGATTGTGTCGTATAATAAATGTGTCTAGGGGGTGATTGGTGTCGACCTGGTCGATGCTGTCCCCGGTTGCGAGCCGAGGCGCCGTGGGCCTCGTAAAAAGCGGCACAACCATAAACGCGAACACTCAACAGTACGCGCTCGCGGCCTAAGTGCTGCGATGTCCGCCTCTCTCCTGCCGGACGAGAGAGCTTCGGGCATAACTTAATCCGGCTAACCGCCTCGGGCCTGTCTGCCGCCTGAGCTGGGACAACAAAAACGCATTCTAGCGCACCGTTAGCCGTGCCTCTGAGACAGACGGTCGCGAAACACAATTAGGGCTACGCTCGTAGACGCCGCGGACAAGTCACTGGGAACGAGAGTTCGAGTCTCTCCACCTCCATCATAAAGAAAGCGCAGGACGGAACTTCCGGACTGCGCTTTCTGCTATGATAGGGGGAATAGGAGGCGGATGATGAACGTGCTGATTGTCGAAGACGATGAGAGTGTGGCGCGGTTTCTGAGGCAGGCGCTCAGTGAGGCCGGGTATGTGGTCGAACTCGTGATGGACGGCCTCACCGCACTGGACCGGGCCAAATCGCTCGGCTACGATCTGATTTTGCTGGATAGGATGCTGCCGGGGATGAACGGCCTGGAGGTCTGTCGGCGCCTGCGCAGCGCCAATGTCTCGACCCCCATTCTCATCATCACTGCGAAAGACACCCTGCAGGACCGTGTGGATGGGCTCGACAGCGGGGCGGACGACTATATCGTGAAGCCGTTCCAGCTGGCAGAACTGCTCGCCCGGGCACGGGCGCTGCTCCGACGCGCCGTGAGCGCGCCAACCCTGCTGCGCGTGGCCGATCTGACGCTCGATCCCGCCTCACGCCGCGCCATTCGTGCCGGCAAAACGATCTCGCTCTCCGCAACGGAGTACACGCTGCTGGAGTACCTGATGCGGAACGTGGACCGGGTTCTGACACGCTCGATGATCCTGGAACATGTCTGGCAGTACGATTTCGGCGGCAACGACAATGTGCTCGATGTCTATATCAGCTACCTGCGCGGCAAAATCGACCGCGGTCAGACGCCGACCCTGATCCACACGGTGCGCGGCGTCGGGTTCCGGCTGGGAGTGGACGATGGCATCTGAAAGGCCCGTTCTCAGCTCTATTCGTGCCCGTATGACCTTCGCCTTCGCACTGCAGACAGCGGGGCTGATGGCGCTGATCGCAGGAGGACTGCTGTTCTATCTGCACTATACCGCCGCGCAGGCTGCCGAAACGACGCTGAACACGGCTGCGGCGCGTGTGCGAAACGAGCTGGCGGACATCGCAAACGGAGGCGGGTTTCACGATTTTCTGGTCGAAAACGGCGACAGTCTCAAACTGGAAGGGCTCTCGCTGCTGCTGATCGATGCACAGGGCCGGCTTCTGCAGAGATCCCAGAGCGCAGGACCCTCCTGGCCGCACCAGAAGAAGGATGGCTGGCGTATCCGAGTCGTTCCCTACGGCGCAAGAAAAATCGTGATCGGCTGCTACTGGCGCAGTACGGAGGCGGTTCTGAAACGGGAGGGAGCGGTTCTGCTGGCGCTCAGTCTCTGCGTCGTGTTTGCTTCGGCAGTGGGAGCCTGGTGGCTGGTGGGCCGGACGCTGTCGCCCATCGATGCCCTGTCGCATCAGGCCCGGCGCGCAGCTGGCACGGACAGCCTGCATCTGCGCCTCCTGGCTTCTTCTCAGGATGCCGAGGTGGTCGATCTGGTCGCCACTCTGAATGCGCTGCTGGCGAGCATCGGCAGGACTGCCGAAGCCCGAGGACGTTTCTACGCCGCCGCCTCGCATGAACTGCGGACGCCCCTGCAGGCGCTCTCCGGACATCTGGAGGTGGCGCTGAGCCGCGAACGCACACGGGAAGAGTATAAGACGGCAACAGCAGAGGCCTCGCGGCAGACTCAGCGTCTGACCGCACTGGTTCAGGGCCTGCTGCTGCTAAATCAGCTGGATCGGCCCATGCCCGACAGTCTGCCCCGCGAACCCGTCGATCTCATCGATCTCTGCCGGCGTTTCCTGACCCAGTTTCAGCCGCTCATCGACCGGCGCAGGCTGACGGTCTCGTCGGATCTACCGCCTGTATTCGCTCTCACGGCTTTCCCTCAGCATACGGAGATGCTTTTGCGCAACCTGATTGAAAACGCGCTCAAGTACAGCACCGCCGGCGGCTGCGTAACGCTCCGCATCGGCGCCTTCGCCGGCGTGGATGGCCTCGAACTGTTCAATACCTTTCCCCAATACCCTCGTCTCGACACTACGGCGCTCTTCGAGCCGTTCTATCGCCCGGACGAAGCGCGCACTTCCGATACCGGAGGCAATGGCCTTGGGCTCGCGATCTGCCGGGCCATCGCCGCCGCCAATGGCTGGCAGATCTCTCTGGATCAGACCGACAGCGGGGTATGTGTCCGGCTGTTATTCGCACATCTTCTCCCTTAGAAAACTCTCAGAGGCTTCTCACTCTGTTCACAGGGAAGCTGGTTATACTGAATCATGTGAGACAGCAAAACGGCTGTCGAGAGAGTGTGAGAGCGGACGACTAAGGAGAAGAGAAGACAGATGATGAACAAGCGTAATCTCGGTTTCATGGCGGCAGGCATCGGACTGACGGCGCTCATCGGCGGGCTGGCTCTGCAGCAGGCAGGCGCGGCGGGCGGCGGCAAGACGGATCCGGCTCCGACCGGTAAAATCACCCCCTGGGCGGCCATCAAGATCGCGACCGGCAAAGTCCCAGGCCGCGTCCTGAACGCCAACTTCGAGCTGGACGAAGGCAAGTGGGTCTACGGCGTTATGATCGTGGCGAACGGCAAAATTCAGGAGGTCGAGATCGATCCGACGACCGGCAAAATCGGTGACACGGAAGAGATCACTCCCGAAGGCGAGGCCAAAGAGATCCAGGCCGAACTCACCGCCGCGCTGAGCGGCAAACCCGCCACAACAGCCAAAGAGAGTGACGAGAAGCCCGAAAAGAAGCCATGATAGAGGCTGTCTTTCTCCTGCCAGGGGAGACAGCATGTGAGCGCGCTGTGTAACTCTCGGTCCCCTTCCCGCCGCGGGAAGGGGACACTCCGATACGAAACGATTGTGCTGTGTCCGATGCTGCTAGCGGGCAGAAGGATCATTCTGCTAAAGGAAGTCTGCGACGTTGCGAATACCAAAAAGAGTGAGAGTGCTGGTGTATGGTCTCCTCCTGTTGCCCCTGCTGAGCGGATGCAGGCAAAAGGCGGCGGAGGCAGCGGCGGATGCGCCTGCTGCCGATGCGGCGAGCACGGAGCCTACCGTGGTGGAGTTTGCCACGGCGACAACGCGCTCTATGGAGACCTTGATTGCGGCACAGGGCACCCTGGCGCCCGGACAGGGCGCTGTGGCCCGGGTCGCGCCTTCGACTCCGGGACGTCTGCTGTCGGTTCAGGTACGGGAGGGGGACCGGGTGACGGCGGGACAGGTGATCGCGACCGTCGATAACCGGCCGCAGCAGGCCCAGGCCCAGAGCGCTCGGGCGGCTCTCAGTGTCTCGCAGGCCCAGGCACGGGAAGCGGAACTGGCGGCAAATGCCGCCGCGACCGACCAGGGCAATGTCGTAAAGGTGGCCCAGTTGGCCCTGGATTCCGCACGACTGGATCGCGACAACGGGGTCAAGCAGGCGCAGAACGCGCTGCTGACCGCCCAGACCGATCTCCGTAAGACGCAGGCTGGCGCGCGGCCCCAGGAGATCGCGCAGGCAGATCAGGCCGTCCGACAGGCGCAGCTGACCCGTGACCGGGCCGAAATCGAGCTGCAGCGTACGCAGAAGCTGCTCACGATCGGCATTGCGGCTACGCGCCAAGTGAACGATGCCCAGACGGCGATCGATCTTGCCACGTCGGCCCTCGAAAGCGCCAAACAGGCGGCGGCTCTGGTGCGTGCCGGCGCCCGCCCGGAAGACCTGCAGGCCGCACAGCTGCACGTGGACAGCGCGCAGGAACTGCTGCGGCAGGCGCAAAAGTCGGGCGACGGCAAAGTGATGCAGGC
>JAYTGR010000282.1:0-6050 GCA_043733205.1 Chthonomonadaceae bacterium | reverse complement strand
GGCTCTCCGTCAAGGGCGGCAGAGTCCCCTCCGGCGCGCCCCAGTTCCGCAGCAGCTCCCGTGCTATCAGCAGGTGCCCGGTCGCGTTGAGATGAACGCCATCTCCTGCAAAGGCGAATTCCGGATGCTGCTTACGCTGCTCGCTCAAATAGTTATTGAGAGGCGTGTGAATATCGGTCGCGTTCCACTTCCCATGCCGCCTCTCCTCCATGATCCAGGCCGAATAGCGCACCAGGACCGCATCGTAGCCGACGAACGGCTGACCGGACGGATACTCCGCCCTCCCCTCCGGAAGCGCGCTCTTCGCGATGGGCTGCACATCGAACGGCGGCGGAGTCATCACCCAGAACTTCGCGCCCGCCTTGCGCACGGCATCGCGGGTCCAGCGCAGGCCCTCCTGGTACTTCATGAAGCGCTGCGGGGCAAGCGGATAGTAGATGCCGTCGTTCATTCCATAGCAGGCGACCACCAGATCGGGCTGCGTTTTCGCCAACGCCCGCGCCAGCCGCTCGTGCAGGTCCGGACGCGGAAACGCGCCGCCCGCATGGTTCGGCTCGGTCAGTCCCGAGACGGTTTCGCTCGGCAGCCCGATGTTGATGAGTTCATAATGCTGCTCCGGGCAGTGCGCAAAGAGCCACGCGTCCATCGCCTCGACATATCCCCCGGAATAAGTGATGCTGTCGCCCAGAAATAGGATGCGATGCACGCCCTGCAGCGGCTTCAGCACCTGCGGCTTCGCTCCACGCCGTACGCTCTCTTCGCCCATCGCCGCGCACGCCAGCGCCATCAGCGCCAGACAGACCCCCACTGTTCGCATAATCGCCCTTCTTTCCTAAATGAGGTTATCGAGTATCAAGGAGTAAGCCGCCACGACAGGGAGTAGATGTCGGCGTAGTCGCCCTGTTCTCCTGCGGAAACCGGATCGAAGCGGAGGCCGGTGATGGTGCCGCTATAAGTCGATGCCGAAGCCAAATCGATCGTGTAGGTGTGTATTTTGCCGTCCGGGATGATGTCGAAATGGACGCTGCGGTCGCCGGAAAAACCCGGATTTCCGAGCACGGACCAGAACAGTTCAGCACGGTTCTGATGGGTATGAAAAGCGGCACGCAGAGTCAGTCTGGGCAGGGAGGAGGCGTTCCACCACTGTTCGGGGCCGATCATCTGCGGATCGTTATGATCCAGATGCACTCTTAAGGCACCTTGCAGGGGCCATCCGGCGTCGTCGGCGTTGACGTAGGTCCAGTGCTGTCGGTCGTGTGTGAAGACATAGTCGGGGCGGGCGTCACGCGGCTTGTGGGCGACGGCGTAGGCGCGGATGGCGTCGATTTTACCGAGGATGAGCGTGTAGTTGTAGTCGTAGACGATGTTGTGATCCAGAATCTCCTGGCGGATGGGCGCAATGTAGCCGGTCGGATCGTCGGTTGGGCCACCGATGTTAGGAGCGCCGTGGAACCCCCCGATGAACTGGTACAGGCTGGGATGGCAGATACCCAGTCCCCAGTTGTCGTCGTCCAGCAGGGCGGCCCAGTGCTCCGTCGCCTTCCAGGAGGTCCAGGGTGGTCCACTGTTTTCTAACTTCCGCACAGGGGCATTGGTGTAAGGCTGATCGCCGTCGTAGGTGAAGAGGCGATAGAGTTTTCCGATCGTGTAGAGGGCAGGCAGTTCCTGGTCGAAGGCGCGGTACTGCGTCTTGTCCTGGCGATGATTGACAAGGCGATTGCGCACATGCGCTGTGGCTCCCTCCAGCGCGATCCAGGTCTCGAACGTACACTCTCCCGGCACGTTGTCCAATGCCCACTGCAGGGGAATACTTTGCGTGTAGAGCGTTTTACCATCGTTGGTGTGCTTAAGCACGGTACTGGCGTGGCCGTATGCGTCCCCGGTCCCAATCGGGTTCCAGGGCCAGTTTTTCCATTCCGGGTGTGCCTTGCCGAATGGCTGAGGGCCGCCGTAAAAAGAGAGCTGGATCTGCCGTCCCCGGTCGTGGGCATTGATGACATTGCGCTCCGATCCCGAGAGCGATACCCAGGTGATCGTTCCGCCCTGCTCTAGATCGACCCCGACCCGAATCACTCCGTTGTCTAGAAAACTCAATTTCGCTCCCCGTGCCTGCATTCCAACCGGCAGAAGCAGAAGCAGGACAATCCACGTCCGCCACAGTTTCATCAATACTCCTTCCTTCCAAACATTAGCCTCACTGAGGTCGTAGTTCACCTTTCGACATCAATATCCCTTGCACGCTCCCCACATACGAATCACCTCACTCCAGAGATCTTTTTGAATACCGGAATACGGCACGTACGGTCACCGGCTTATTAGGGTTTGCAGGCGTTATAATAGATGCTGAAACGGAACGCTTTTCTCAGACGTAAAACTTTCTGACCCGCAGTCACTTTTTTGTGAAACGGGGTATAATGGAAGCAGACAGATGTACTTACCGAGGGCTAAACGCCGGTTTCGACAGTCCGAGTCGCCCTAATTCTCTCGGTACAAAAAGTTTTCTTTATACAAAGTATCGAAATGATTCGCATGACCGTGCTGTTTCCGATCTGAAGAGAGTGAGGCTTAGACGTGCAGAAACTTGCGGAGGTCTGTGTCCGGCGTCCCGTATTCGCGACCGTGTTGATTTTGACACTGGTCGTCGTGGGCGCTTTCAGTTATTTCCGGCTCGGAGTGGACCGATTCCCAAAGGTCGATTTCCCGATCGTCACCATCACTGTGCGGGAGGACGGCGCGTCTCCGCAGGAGATGGAGACCGACGTCGTCGATAAGATCGAAGAGGGTGTCAACACCATCAGCGGTATCGATACCCTGAGCTCCACCTCCTACGAAGGTCTGGCGATCATCGCCGTTTCGTTCAATCTGGAAAAGCCGATCGATGTCGCCATCCAGGAAGTGCGCGACAAAGTCAGCGGCGTCATTCCGCTGCTGCCTCTGGACGTCAAGACACCGGTTGTGGACAAAGTCGATCCGGACGCCTCCCCTATCCTGCAGCTCGCACTCTCGTCTCCCGGTAACATTCGCGACACGTCGGAGTATGCCGATAAGGTGCTGCGCCGGCAGATCGAAAGCATCAGCGGTGTCGGCCAGGTGCTGCTGATCGGTACGCGCAAACGAGAGATCAACGTCATTCTCGATCCCTCCCGCCTGAAGGCCTACAACCTCACCGCCCTCGATGTGAAGCAGGCCCTCAGCTCCCAAAACATTCAGGTGCCGGGCGGAACGGTCGATCAAAAAACCCGTGAAGTGACGCTCCGGACCAAAGGCCGTCTGGAATCTCCCGCCGCTTTCGACGATCTGGTCATTAAGAAGCAGGGTCCGAATCCCGTCCGAATCCGCGATGTCGGACGGACGGAAGACGGCGTCGAGGAGCCCCAGACCAGCGCCATTCTGAGCGGAAATCCGACTGTCCTGCTCTCGATTCGCAAGCAGTCGGGCTTGAACACCGTCGCTACGGTCGATGCGATTCTGGACAAACTGAAGGACATCGACAAGAGCCTGCCGTCGGGCTACAGCATCCGTATCGTGCGCGACCAGTCGGAGTTTATCCGCGCCAGCGCCGACGCCGTCAAAGAGCACCTTGTCATCGGAAGTATTCTGGCCGCCCTCGTCGTGCTTGTCTTCCTCTGGAACTGGCGCACCACGCTTATCTCGGCCCTCGCCATTCCCGCCTCCATCATCAGCACCTTCGCGGCCATGTACATGCTGGGCTTCACGCTCAACAGCCTGACGCTGCTGGGCCTGACGCTCTCGGTCGGCATCGTCATCGACGACGCTATCGTCGTTCTGGAAAACATCTATCGCTTCATCGAAGAGAAGGGTATGAACCCTTACGAAGCGGCGATCGAAGGCACCCGTGAAATCGGCCTCGCCGTGCTGGCGACCACGCTCTCTCTCATCGCGGTCTTCCTGCCCGTGGCCTTTATGTCGGGCATCGTCGGACGCTTTCTGAACTCCTTCGGAATGACGATGGCCTTTGCCATCGCGGTCAGCCTCCTGGTCTCTTTCACTCTGACTCCGATGCTCGCCTCCCGCTGGATCAAGCCCAAGAAGGCCGATCCAGACACTGCCGAGACTTCCGACGGCATGCCGGTCGGCGAGGCCCCCTCCCAGGCAAAAAGCACGGGACACACGGGATCCAAAGAACGCGGACTGTTCCGCCTGATCGATGTCTGCTATACGGCTCTCCTGCGATTCTCCATGCGGTACCGCTGGATCATCGTACTTGCCTCGATGGCGGCGCTCTACAGCATCGGGCCGCTCGGCAAGATCGTGCCGAAGAACTTCCTGCCGGAGGACGATCAGGGCCAGTTCCAGATCACCGTCCGCGCCCCAGAAGGCACCAGCCTGGAGACCACGCAGGCGCTCGCCGGCCGGATCGCCGCCGACACGCAGAAGCTCCCCGGCGTGGACTACACAGTCGTCACCATCGGAGACAGCACACAGCAGACGCACAACCTCGCCAACATCTTCGTGAAGCTGAAACCGGCAGCGCAGCGAACCGATCCCAGTCTCTCCCAGGCGTCTCTAACCATTGCCGCCCGTGAGAAGGTTCTGCCCCAGTACGGCTCACTGCGCACCAGCGCCGGTCAGATCCAGGAGTTCTCCACGGGCGCACCGAGCGCGACGGTCATCTACTTCCTGAGCGGCCCCGACCTCGACAAGCTGACGGAGTACTCGACCAAGATTCTGGAGGAGTACAAAAAGGTGCCTGGCGTGGTAGACGTCGACTCGTCGCTCATCGTCGGCAAGCCCGAACTCGGCGTCAACATCGACCGGCAGCGCGCCGCCGACCTCGGCGTCTCCGTCACCGACATCTCCAATGTGCTGCGCCTCATGGTTGGCGGCGACAAAGTGACGGACTACTATGAGAACGGCGAACAGTACGAGGTCCATCTCCGCGCCGATCTGCCGTTCCGTAACGACGCAGGCGTGATCAAGCAGATGACCGTCCCGACTTCGTCTCAAGGCGGATCTCCAGTCACTCTGGATCAGGTTGTCAAGCTGACGAATGGCACAGGGCCATCGCAGATCACGCGGCAGAACCGACGGCGCAACGTCCTGCTCACCAGTAACGTCCTGCCCGGCTATTCGCAGGCGGATGCTGCGGCCAAGCTGGGCCAGATCATCGCCGACCTGCACATGCCGCCTGCCTACGTGTACGGCGCATCCGGCACGTCGAAAGAGCTGATGAAGGCGGGCAGTGCGTTCCTCGCGGCGTTCCTGCTGGCGATCATCTTCATGTATCTGGTGCTCGCCGCGCAGTTCGAGTCCTGGGTCCATCCGATCACCATTCTCATCGCGCTGCCGCTCACGGTGCCCTTCGCGCTGCTCGCCATCGTCGTCTTCCACCAGTCGGTCAACATCTTCACGGTGCTGGGCATGCTGGTGCTGTTCGGCGTCGTCAAGAAGAACGGCATCCTGCAGGTGGATCACACCAACCATCTGCGGGCGCAGGGCATGAACCGCTACGATGCCATCATTCAGGCCAACCGCGACCGCCTGCGTCCGATCCTGATGACCACCATCGCATTCGTCGCCGGAATGGTCCCACTGGTTCTCTCGAACGGCACAGGCGCAGCGACCAACAAGGGCATCGGCTACACGGTCATCGGCGGGCAAACCTTTTCTCTGCTCCTGACCCTGCTCGCCACCCCCGTCTTCTACTCACTCTTCGACGATGCTCTGGTCCTCTTCCAGAAAGTCCGGGACCGCATCTTCCACCATTAAGCAGGAAATGCGGGGCTGCCAGCGAAACTATCGGGACCGGTTCGTTCGTGGGAGAATGGATATACAGACGATGGAAGGAGACGGAAAAGAATGACAGAGAACGCAGTGGTGCGGGTGCTGGTGTGGGATGAAAAACCTCCTCATGCCCCCAAAGAGGTCTATCCCGACAGCATCAATGGCGCTGTCGCGCAGGGGCTGAACAGTTCCGGCGGCGGCCGGATTATGGCCACAACAGCCGATCTCGACGATCCAGAGCAGGGCTGTTCCGAGGAGGCGCTGGCGGCTGCGGATGTGCTGATCTGGTGGGGCCATGCCCGGCA
>JAYTGR010000281.1:0-2108 GCA_043733205.1 Chthonomonadaceae bacterium | reverse complement strand
CGTTGAAATTGCGGTTGAAATGCCCTGCCTGCCCCGGCGAGATCCAGCTGTGGATGATGTTGACGATGACGCCATTCTCATACTCCACGAGAGCGGTGTAGTAGTCGTGGACATCGCGGTCGGGCTGCTGGTCGGCGTAGAGTCCGGCGCGGCCCATGCCCATGGCACGCACCGGCAGGCAGTCGTTGGCCCAGTTCATGACGTCCCAGTTGTGAACGGCCTGCTCGACCATCCAGTCGCCGGAGCGGTCGCGCTTGCCGAACCAGCCGTAGAGCGGTCCCCAGGAGTTGAGCCACGCGACGCGGCCTTCGACGAGAGTGCCGAGTTCCCCCGCGTGGATCTGCTCCATCGGCTCGATGAAGCGCGGATCGGCGCGGCGCTGGAATCCGATCTGCACGATCTGCTTGTCGGCTTTATTGGCCGCCGCGACGACCTTGTCGCAGTCTGCCACGGTCAGACACATCGGTTTTTCGCCGTACAGATCTTTGCCTGCCGCGATGGTATCGAGGTAGCAGGCGGCATGCAGATCGCAGGGCAGCGCGCTCACGACCGCCTCGACATCTGCGCGCTCCAGCAGTGTCTTCCAGTCGCCGATCAGGGCCGGAACCGGCTGGCCCGCCTCGACCACCATCGCCGCTGCCTTTTCGAGGTTTTTCGGATCCTCATCGCTGAGCGCCGTGACGGCCACTCCGGGAATAGTGAGCATCAGGCGCAGCAGATACTGTCCCCGCCCTCCCACGCCGATAAACCCCATGCCGATGGTCTCATTGGCCGAGACCGCCCTCTTTTCCGCCATTGAAAATGCTCCTGTTCTTTATTGATTGCTCGCAGCGCGCCGCTCTCTATACCTGTGCAGCACACCATTCAAAAAGGGCCTTCCACTCTTCCCGCTGTCGAGCGACGAGGTCGGGCTTATCGCTGCCCCGTGCCGCCGCAACTGCATCGATCAGCGCATCGGGATCGAGTTCGGGGTGCGAACGGCGCAGGGGATGGGCAGCGGCGCGATGCATCCAGTAGTGGCTGTTGCTGAAATCGCCTTCGCGGCGGTGCATGATGCCGTGCCAGTACGCGCCCGTCGCGCCGTCCAGTCCCTGGCTTACGGTATGGCTGCGGTCCAGGTCGTCCACATAGAGCCAGAGCCCTGCCGCAAGTTCCGGGCGGTTCACAAGCGCCGGATGCTGCAAAACCTGCTTCACGATCTCCGTCTGCTGCGGTGCGCTGCCCACCAGACGCCCCATCGCCTTCTCAAATGGCACCGCCTCGAACAGCGGCGCACAGGCCTCTGCGATCTCTTCCGGTAACGTCGGCATAGCCGTCTGCTCCTTCTGCCGAACGCTCGGAGCATCCGACCATAAGTTTTCTGTTCTGGACCTCTCTTCTCCGTTCGACGGCGGCATTCCTGCATCCTTCGCGTACGGGTAAACCAAAGGCCGCCCCTAAAGGGGCGGCCTGTCTTTGGTAAAGCCCATGAATGGGCTTGGGATGGCTGGAAAAGAGCTGGATCTGCAAGTTTGGGCCACAGGCTGTGGGCTCTGGGGTCTATAGAGCTTCTGGAGGCTCTTCTGTGGGCTCCAGAGAAGGCCATGTTTTGCCGGTTCCGTGACGCAGTTGCTGGTCCTGAATGTAACTGCTGACTATTTCCTGTTCGTTTTTGCGCAGGGTGAGTATGCTGTAACCCGTCTGCCATTTCAGGAAGCGTGCCGCTCCGTACTCCCGATGAAAAGCATGACTGACCGCGCCTTTGATCTCCCCGACAAAGGTCGCCGGGGTCACAGTCGGCGGCAGGCTGACGAACAAGTGGACGTGATCGGGCATCGCATTGCAGGCCAGAACTTCGGCAGAGCGTCTGCAGGCTTCGTTTTTGACCCGTTCCACCAGCCATTCCCGTACTTCCTCCGCGATAAACGGCATTCGATCCTTCGTGCTCCAGACGATATGAAAGTACATTTGATGGTAAACGTGCGCCGACATGCTCTTTCACTTCCTCCGCTTTATGAGCCTCGTCTTGCTTCCACCCATCCCAGGCCCCTTCCAGGGGTCTTACCAAAGACAGGCCGCCCCTTTAGGGGCGGATCTTCTGTTCGAATCGCCGAAACGTCGGGCAGGCT
>JAYTGR010000280.1:0-6056 GCA_043733205.1 Chthonomonadaceae bacterium | reverse complement strand
TATCTCCTCCCGTCCCGATCGTCATGTTCCAGCGGATCTCGATATGCCGGTACAGGCCTGCGGCAGTGCGGTCCAGGACGACAGCGTTCCGCTGATTGGCCTCGCCATCCAGCAGGAGCAGGCCGCCCTGCACAAACTGCGGCGGCTTCCCCATTCCTTCATTGACAAGCGTGTATTTGCTGGAACCGCGCAGTGCGGTGAAATCGGGCCGGTCTGTCGTGTCCGCGCCCGCCCTGCCCGCCGATGCCGACAGCAGCCACACCGCAGCCAGTACAAAATGCAGTTTACTCACTACTTAACAGCCCTCCCCATTTCGTCAGGATTATACCCATTTTGTCCTGAAGGTACAAGTGCAGGCTAGGAAGCGGCCATTTTGCCGGTACAGAGAGGTCTATGCTGTCACGATGCGAACTGCTTCAGGACAACCGTGACATTATGCCCGCCAAATCCGAAGGAGTTGGACATGGCGACACGCACATTCGCTTTACGGGGCGCGTTCGGCACATAATCGAGGTCGCATTCCGGGTCCGGAGTGGAGTAGTTGATCGTGGGCGGCAGCACGCCGTCGCGCATGGCGAGTGCGCAGAAGATCGCCTCGACCGCGCCCGCAGCGCCGTTCAGATGCCCGGTCATGGATTTGGTGGAGCTGACGGCAACCCGATAAGCGTCGTCTCCAAGCGCCGCTTTGATCGCGGCGGTCTCGTTGCGGTCGTTGTGACTGGTGGAGGTGCCGTGCGCATTGACATAATCGACATCGGCAGGCGTCAGACCGGCGGTGCGCAGAGCCTCGCGCATGGAACGGGACGCGCCTTCCCCCTGCGGTGCAGGCGCTGTGACGTGGTAGGCATCGCCCGCGCAGCCGTAGCCGACGATCTCGGCGTAGATATGCGCCCCTCTTGCCTGCGCCGCTTCCAGCGATTCCAGCAGCAGCATGCCGCTGCCTTCCGCCATCACGAACCCATCCCGGTCTTTATCGAAGGGCCGGCTGGCCGATTCGGGGTCGTCGTTGCGCGTCGTCATGGCACGGGCCGCGCAGAAGCCTGCCATCGCCAGAGGCGTGATCGCGGCCTCGCTGCCGCCCGCAATCATGGCATCGGCGTCACCACGCCGGATGATATGGTAAGCGTCTCCAATATTGTTGCCGCCCGTCGCGCAGGCGGATACTACGCACGAGTTCGGACCGCGCATTCCCAGCACGATCGAGACGAACCCAGAGCCCATGTCCGGGATCATACCGGGAATCAGAAACGGACTGACGCGCCCAGGCCCTTTTTCCAGCAGCACCCGGTGCTGCTCCTCCAGGGTCGCCAGACCGCCGATGCCGGAGCCGATCTGCACACCGATGCGGTCCCGATTGTCGTCATCGACCTTTAGACCGCTGTCTTCCAGCGCCATCTGCGCGGCCGCAACCGCGAACTGCACGAAGCGGTCCATGCGCCGGATCTCTTTTTTGTCCATCCAGGGCGACGGGTCCCAGTCTTTGATCTCAGCGGCGATGCGCGTCGGGTAGGCGGAGACATCGAACAGCGTGATGGGCGACACTCCCGAACATCCGGACAGGCAGGCCTTCCAGATCGTCTCGATGTCGCGTCCCTGCGCCGTCACCGCGCCGATACCGGTGATGACGACTCGGTGTATCGTCCTCTCCGGCGCGAACATTGATTGCTCCATCCCAAACCATCCTCTCTGTCGGCGCCCTTGCGATGCCGATTTCGCACTTCACTCACCGTAGTTATAGTACCCGATAATAGGAAAACGCGCAGGACATGTCCTGGATCCACCGGGGCCAGCGCATCTAAATTCTATTGAGGGAGTATCGACACGCGACAGGGATCGCTCGAATACAATAAATTAAAACCATTTTGGCGATTTCATTTTCATTTAATGTACTTTTAAGAAAGCTCCTCATGCATTACATATCGCTGTCTCAATCAAAAATGTTGCACAAATATTTTTATTTATGATTGACACGGGCAGAATAGGTGTGTATAATGGCATATCGCCTTAATCGAGCCGCCGAGCAGCCTGCAGGCTTTTGCCGGCCAGGACGGCGTTTTTGGCAGAGACAGAGTCGTTGACCATTGCATTTGGAGGAAACATCTATGTGGACTGTTACTACCCTGGCAGAGAACCGCAATAGTCTGCTCTCCGACCGCCTCGCCGGCCTGTTGTCCGGCCGTATTCCGTCACATAAATCCGCTCCCTGGCTTGGGCGCATTTTCCTGCTTTTCGTGTGGCTCTCCGCACCCACTGCGGCGCGTGCTCAGGCCAATCCCACGGTGCCTGCAGGCGGCAGCGCCACCTTCGCCAGAACCGGCACGGCTTCGCCTTCCGCCTACTGGGACATCGTACGCAGCGGCAGCACCGTCGCTTCCATCAACAGTCCTAATGGCTGGAGCGCCAGCTACGACAATTCCCTGCAGCAGTTTACGGTCGGCGCACCCGCCACAGCCGCCGTCGCCGCCGGCTACATGGTGCGATACTACTACGGGAGCACGGCTTCGGCTGCCTTCGATGTCGTCGCCGGAACGCTGCAGCTGTCGGGCATCTCGGTCAATCCCAGCCCGGTCATCGGAGGCAATGCCTCGACGGGAACCGTCACTCTCAGCCTCGCCGCCCCCGCAGGCGGCATCGTCGTCACGCTTACCAGCGCCAACACAGGCGTCGCGACCGTGCCGGCCACCGTCACGATCGCGCAGGGACAGACGACCGCGACCTTCGCCGTCGCCACCAGCGTCGTCACCGCTTCCACAGCCGTCATCCTCTCCGGCAGTTACAACGGCGTCACTCAGACCGCCGTGCTGACCGTCAATCCCGTGCCTGTGCTGAGTGCGCTGTCAGTCGCGCCCTCGACCGTCATCGGCGGCAGCAGCGCGACCGGCACCGCGACTCTGACCAGCCCTGCGGGGCCGGGCGGACTGGCCGTCAGTCTCTCCAGCGCCAACACAGCGGTCGCCACGACCCCTGCAAGCGTCACCATCGCTTCGGGACAGACGAGCGCCACTTTTACCGTCACCACCAGCAATGTCGCCGCGTCCGCCACGGTCACTCTCTCCGCCGTCGGCAGCGGCGTCACACAGACGGCGGCGCTCACCGTCACCCCGCCCACTCTCAGCAGCTTCTCCCTCTCCCCCAGCACGACGTCGCAGGGGCAGACGGTCACCGGTTCTCTGTCGCTCGCCGGCCCCGCCCCGGCAGGCGGCTCTTCCGCTGCGATCACCCTCTCCAATCCGCAGGCCGCGCTCTTTCCGGGTACGGTCACCATACCCGCCGGACAGACGAGCGCGACCTTTCAGATCGTCACCAGCACCGTCAACTATCCGGTCACGGTCACCTTTACCGCCTCCCTCTACGGAAGCTCCCAGACCGCGCAGCTGACGCTTACGCCGGGCAATCTGCATGTGACCGACCTCATCGCCCCTTATACAGCAAAGCTGACCTGGGACTGTCAGGCGACCGGCAGTTTCGTGCTGAAGCGCGACGGTTTCACTATCGCCACCCTCGCCAACTCCGTCAGCGCCTACACGGACGCGTTCGTCCCGGCCTTCACCAACGGGCAGACCTACTACTACGAGATCTTCGACAGCGCGAGCCCCGGCGTCCATCTCTCGGCCACCAAAATCGTTCCCTATGAGGTCGGCGCTTCCGACAATCAGGCCGTCGACAGCCGTCTGGATCTGCGTTACGCGGCCAATGTGTTTCTCGACCACTGCTTCGGCGGCACCAGCTATCGGGGCGGGCTGTTCACCGGCTTCTCCAGCGATCCTTCCCGCATCGGCCGCAGCTACGCCAAGTTCGGCCTCACCGCGCCTGCCACCGGCCTCACCTTCCGCGCCGGCAATCTCAACGCCTACTGCACGGGCATCCAGACCTCCGGCACACAGTCGGTGCAGATGCAGGTGATCTGCCAGACCCTCGCCGATACGAGCTGGCAGAGCGGCACCATGATCTGGAGCACCCTTACCAACCAGAACCTCGACCCGGCAAACGCCGAAAGCCTGGCTGCGGTCTCCTACGACCCCACCGTCCTGCCCAATCCCGCCCCCGGCTGGATCGCCTGGCCGATGTCGGCGAGCCTGCAGAATGCCCTCGCCTCTGCCCAGACGCCCTACGCCGTCGCCTGGACCAGCACCAGCGAAAGCGGTGGGGGATGGGCCTATTTCGCCAAGCGCGAGTTCGACAGCACGCTCGCTCCCGCCGCCACCTACGCCTACGAGGTGCCCATTCCCATCCAGATCGCCTTCACGCCCAGCACCCTGACTGGAGGAGGGACCGTGACCGTCTCGCTGATCGTCAACGGCGTCGGCCTCGGCGACAGCGCGGTGGTGACCCTCAGCCAGACCCATGCCCCCGGCACCATCGTCACCCGCTTCCCGGCCTCCGTGACCGTGACGGGGCTTGCGCGCAGCTTCAGCTTTTATGTGGACACGCCTCCCGCAGGCTGCCTGCACAGCCCAGGGCCGCCCCCCTTCTCCACGCCCTACGCGGGGCCGGGCGGCTCGGTGACGGTGACAGCCACCTGCAATGGTGTCAGCGGCTCCGCGATCTTCACCCTCCAGGGCTATCCTGCCCCCTACTACTGCCCGTAAGCGATCTGCACCGAGAACAGTCATTACCGAGAACATTCATTTTTGACGCGATTTGACAGCCCACGCCGCTCCTTACAGGACGGCGGCACGAGGCGGCACACAACAGGAGCATACGATGAGCGCGCGACGCATACAGAGTCCTCGTTTGCACAGGTTCGGGCGGGTGCATCTCGCTGTGCTGGCAGCCACTGTGGCAGTCGGTGCGGTGGGACTGTGGGGCTGGACGCATGCCCATGCCGCAGACACACATCTCTACACTCCCGCAGGCTTCGGCGGGTTCGTGGGAGCCGACCGCAAGCCGCGCCTGGAGACGCCGCTGCAGCGGGCGAGCGAAGCCTACGCGGGCGGCAGGCTCACCGACGCCGAAGCGCTTGCCCGCGAGGTGATCGAGCAGGCGAACGGACTGCCCTCGAATGCACAGGCGGGGCATGAAGCTCTGCTGGCGCGGCGCATTCTGGCCTACTCCTCGGCACGGCAGCGCCGGTTCGGGGAGGCGAAGACGCGGTTCGAGGCACTGCGGCAGGCGGCCTACGAGAGCCCCGACCATGGCAGGCAAAAGGTGGCGGTGGGCGATGCGGCTCCGACGCTGGAAGAGGAAGGGGCGTTCGAGGCGGCGGTCTGCACGAGTGCGCTGGGCGACAGGCGGGCGGCGGAGGCGGAGTACAGCGGCTTTATGCGCGCCTACCCGCAGAGCCTGCTCATTCATGCCGCCGTAAAACGGATCGGGCGTCTGCACGGCGGCGATGTGCCGAAAGCGGCGGAGGCGGTGTGGAAGGAAGCGATGGGGGTGCAGAAGGCGGCGGACGAGGAGGTGCGGCGGTCGGAGGCGCTGTGCGGGCCGGAGTGTCTTTCCGAACTGCTGCGGCGGCAGGGCCGGCCGGCGGAGGTGAGTGCGCTTGCCGCAGAGATGCAGACGACGGGGGAAGGCACGAGCCTTGCGGCCCTGCAGCAGACCGCGCTCCGGCACGGCCTGAAGATGCAGGGAGTGGCGCTCAGCGCGAAGGGGCTGACGAAGCAGAAGCTGCCGCTGATCGCCCTGATCGCGCCCGGACACTATGTCCTGGTGGAGACCTCCTCCCCCGCTCAGACCTCGGTGTGGGATCCGGACGCGCAGGGCCTCGGCGTCGGCGGGCGGCGCACCTTCATGGCGGCGGCGTGGGCGAAGGCGTGGAGCGGCATCGCGCTGCGCTGACTTTTGTGCGCTGACTGCTGTTGTCGATTACTTCCGTTTGCCGATGTTTGCAGAGGCTGATTGCCAGGGAGACAGAAACCATGGGTGGTACAAGAACGTGGAAGACGCGGGCGATGGCGTGGATTGCAATGGTTCCGACAGCGCTGCTGCCGCTCCTGTGGGCGCCTGCTCAGGCACAGCAGCTCAAAGCGCGCCAGAAGGCTGGCGAACGGCCGCAGAAGTCCGAACTGCCTGCGGGCCGCACGGACAAGCTGACGGCGGCGCAGTGGCAGACC
>JAYTGR010000279.1:0-6056 GCA_043733205.1 Chthonomonadaceae bacterium | reverse complement strand
GACCATTACGATGTCGTCGTGTTCAACGAATCAGCTCCCGCCAAGCTGCCGGAAGGCAACTATCTGTTTCTGCACTGCACCAGCGATCAGGCGCCGGTAAAGGTCGAGGGCACGGTGGACAACGTCGCTCCGGCCGATTGGGACCACGATCACCCTGTGCTGCGCTATGTCGATTTCGGAGCGGACCATTTTGGGACGGCCCTGAAGGCCACGCCGCGCGGCTGGGCGCGTGAGATCGCCGTGGCGGAGTCGGGTTCGCTCATCGCTGCCGGTGAAAAAGGCCGTATGCGGTCGGAGTTCGTCGGATTCGCCCTTAACGAGTCGATGTTTCCCCTCCGCGTCGCCTTCCCGATCTTTATCTCCAACAGCGTGCGCTGGCTCGGCACCGGGCAGGACGACAGCGAACAGGGGCAGATTCATACGGGAGAGGCCATCAAGATTCCCGCTCCGCCCGCACTCAAAGTCACGATAACCAAGCCGGACGGCAGCAAACAGGAGATCACCTCCGACGAGCAGGGACACGCGACTTTTGCCGGCACGGACCAGTCGGGCCTCTACACGGCGGCGGGCAAAGATTTCTCGTATGACTTCGCCGCCAACCTGGCCAGCGCCTCGGAATCCGACATCACGCCGCACCGTTCCCTGACCATTGCGGACAATCCACAGGCCGCCGCAGGCCGCAAAGTACGCGACCTCCACCAGATGTTCCCGATGCTCGCGCTTCTGGCGCTGATCGTGCTCTGCATCGAATGGTGGGCTTTTCATCGGCGCATTCACGTCAGCTGAGGTGCGCCTCGCAATACACGACTTTAAGGGGGTTGTCAGCGTGCAAAATCCTGTGGGAAAGCTGTTATCGGTGCAGATCGGGCGACCGCAAAAAATGGAGTTCGAGGGCAAAGCATGGCGGAGCGCTATCTACAAGGAGCCGCTTGCAGGCCGCGTCACCGTGAATCCCATCAATATCGAGGGCGATAAGCAGGCCAATCTGAAATATCACGGCGGGCCGGACAAAGCGGTCTGCTGTTTTCCGGCCGAACACTACGACTTCTGGCGCAGCGCCCTCGGACGCGGCGCAGAGTTCGGCTTCGGAGCATTCGGAGAGAACTTCACACTGCAGGGACTGACAGAAGAACAGGTCTGTATCGGCGATACTTTCGCTGTCGGAACGGCCATCGTCCAGGTGACCCAGCCGCGCCAGCCCTGTATCAATCTGGCCCGCAAGTGGGATTCCACCGAGATGCCCGCCCGAATGATCGAGGCAGGGCACTCTGGCTGGTATCTGCGCGTCCTCACGCCGGGTGAAGTCGGCGCTGGAGATACCCTAACGCTGCAGAGCCGCCCCCATCCCGAAATGACCATCACAACTGCGAATGACATAATCTACCGGAAAGCGGGCGTCGAGACAGCCCGTCTGGCATTGATCGCCCTCCCGGAACTCTCGGCAGAGTGGAGACAGATGCTCAGCCGCCGCAGGCATTGAGCGGATTAAGACGGCATTACTCAGTTTGGAAGATGGCACAGCCAAGTTCTGTACAACGGCAGCGGCATCAAATTTCGAGTTTTTCGCGTGCTTCTTCAAGCGAAATACCTCCTGTGCGCTCTTTTGCCTGCAGCAGGCGGCGCTTCATAGTTTCGCTGCGCAACAGATGGGCAGTTTCACGCTCCGACTCGATTTCTCTCCAGAGTTCAATTGGGACTATGACGCCCACGTTCTTACCTGCCGCATCCGATATATATTGGATTTCTGTCACGCTTGCCATCCGAACCTCCCATAGGTGCAAAAGCAGATCGCTTTGATTCTGCTCTACTACATTGTACATCGTAACCGTCCGCCCTCAACTCAGGTTCAACTCTTCCTCGTGTCCGTTTCGCTGTTAAAGGCTGTAGGCGCTTTGACTATCGGGGGCTGGCTTGGAACTGGCTTTCCCGGTCGGGCGTAATATCTCTGTTCTGTTGGATTTTATCTGGAGGTGCGAGAAAGCAGTATGGCGATGCGAACAGGGACGCCCCTGCCGGAGTTGTCCGGGGCGACAGAATGGATAAATGGAGAGATCGCGAGTCAGGATTTGATCGGCAGTCCGACTCTGGTTCATATATGGGCCGTCAGCTGCCCTATTTGTCATGACAATATGCCGAAAGTGACCGAATGGCGGGAGCAGTACCGGGACCAGGGCCTGAAAGTCGTCGCCATTCACATGCCCCGGCAGGCAGAGGATACCAATCTGGAGTCGGTCCGTGCCGATGCGGCGCTGCTGGGTATTTCGGAGCCCTGTGCGATCGACAGCGACCACACGATCGGTGAGCGGTTCGAAAACACGCTATGGCCCGCCTATTTCGTATTCGATGCCGAGGGCAATCTGCGGGGCCGGGCAGCAGGCTATGCCGGTTTGAAGATGATCGAAGTGCCGCTGAAGCGCGTCCTCGGTATTGAGATTGCCCCCGTCCCGACCCCTATCGCGTAGAATCATGATCGCCAATGGGTCTTCAGGGGATTATCACTCTCGCCAATCTCAAAGCAGGCCCGACTTCTATGGAAGTCGGGCCTGCTTTTCTGCTGCGTTGAGAGCCGTCGCCTGTCGTTTTTCCCGCATCGATCCGTCTCGGGACGATTACGGGCGCAGGCTGTTGGAAATCCGTCGGGGCAGAAGACACACCGGCATGACCCGGTCGCGATTCCCCTGTTTGTAGACCATTTCTCCTGCATGAGTCCGTTCGCAGGCCGCGTAGATATCCAGGTAGCGCATGACAGGCTGAGGCACCGTCACGGTAACAGGGTTCTCCATGCCGCGAAATTCGAGCAGGATCGGTATCTGATTTTCGAAATGTTTCATGAAGGCGACTCCTCGCAGGATCACTGTTATTGTACGCAGTAGTCGCGTGTCTGTTTTGCAGCCAGCACGATAGGATCCATTGTTGCTCGTTTTTAACACTTTCCGTGCATTGCAACTTCTTACACACTTTTAGACGGCTGCCGACGAACAAGGTTTCAAAAAACTTTTCCTCCTGCGCAGGAGGTGTACGCACGTTTCGCGAAAACACTCCCTACTCCGCGTCTTGGAAAGGAAACCTCTGTTCATGCACGTCAATGCCGACAATCTGTCGCTTCTCAGCACCGATTATGCCGACTATCTGGAAGGCGACATCGTCAACGCCTTCTTCACCACTTATGGAATCAACTTCTCGGCAGGCCACTGGTGCGCCGGCGGTTTCAGCGATCGCTTCTGCCGCACCTATCAGGAAGAGCCGCTGGACGAGTCTGCCGTTGGGCAGATCTCACGGGTGGCGCAGGCCGGTATCGGAGGCGTCGAACTCAACAACGAAATGTTTCTCGACGGCCATGACCGGATAGACGAGAGTAAGATCGCAGAAGTTCAGGACGCTCTGCGCCGATTTCATCTGACGCCGACCAATATGAACACCAACATCTGGACGCGGGCTTACTACCGCATGGGCGGCATCACCAATCCCGATGCCGGCCGCCGCCGCCAGGGTATCGACTACTGCCTGCAGACGGTCGAACTCGCCCAGCGCCTACAATGCCCGAGCGTTCAGCTCTGGCCCGGCTCCGATGGCTGGGACTACCATTTCGAGGTCAACTACGGCAAGCAGCTCGACTGGTTCCTCGACGGCTGTATCGAGATCGCCAAAAAGGCGCACAGCCTCGGCCTGAAGTTCGGAACCGAAGCCAAGCAGAAAGAGCCTCGTGAAGGCAACATGATCCTCAACACGACCGCCAAGGCTGCGCTCGTGGCCAAGACGGTCAACGAAGCGGTCGGCGAGACCGTTATGGGCGTGGTCATCGACTACGGACACGAGCAGATGGTCGGCAATCAGCCAGCCGACAGTCTCTATCTGCTGAAGCGCATGGGCGTTCCCATCGCCAACTTCCACATCAACGCCGCCAAATACAACTCCAACGACGAAGACCGCGTGACCGGCACCGACGACATCTGGCGTCTGGCCGAATTCTGCTACGCCGCCATCGATACCGACTATCAGGGCTGGTTCGGTGAAGATCAGTTCACCTACCGTATGGAGCCGGTCAAGGCGATGATGCTGTCGAAAGAACTCTTCGCCAATGCCATGAAGAAAGCGCTGCGCATCTATGCCGTGCAGGACAAACTCGCCGTCGCCCAGGAGACCGGAGATGCAGGCAACGTCATCGACGTCGTGAAACGCATCCTCACCGGCAGCTAAACCCACAAGACGCATAAGCAAGGCCCTTGTGACAGTTCGTCTGTCACAAGGGCCTAACATTTTGCCGCCAATCTTTTACTGTTCTTTCTGTGGCTGGCATCGGTCAGACAGAAGCAAACACGTTCCTCTGAGAGGAAACAATTGCCGACTCTTCGCGTGCTGTGCCGTCAGGGAAGACAGGATCGGCTATGTCGGCTGCAGAGGCGGTCTCTTCGCAGATTTCGGCATCGGTCGTGGGCCAGCGCGAGGGAACCCAGTCGTACTCGACCCCGGCGAAGGTTTTGAGAACCGCCTCAAAGATCACCTGGGCTCCCAGCGGAGGAACGGCCATACCGATCTGCTTGCGAACGCTTTCCTTAGAACCTGCAAATTCATACGAGTCTGGGAATGTCTGCAGACGCGCGCGTTCGCGGTTCGTGAGCGCCCTGGGCTCCTCCCAATGATAGCCATGGGTTCCCCCTCCGCCGCTGCCCGTAATCGTATACGAGGGCTTGCTGGGGTCCAGACGCTTATAGATCTGGCTCATGGTTGCGCCTTTGACATTCAGCCGCAGATTTACCGGAATGCCTTCGTACCAGGCGTTCTCTCCCGGCGGGATGTGCCGCAGCCGTTCGACAACGGCGGGCGACTGACGCGTCCGTTCACTATGAGTCGCATTGTGCGGAATATTCGCCAACGCCTCCCCTGCGGTAACTGGGTTATTCAGAGTGGTGGGCGCGGGAACACGAAAAGTGAGCCCTTCCGGCCGCGCGATGCCGATGATGATAATCCGGTGCCGCTGCTGGGGAACGCCGTACTGCTCGAATTTGTACAGATGAACGGTCAGATCATAGCCTGGCCCCGCCTCACGCAGCGCACCGATGATCTGAGCAAAAGCCTGTCCATCGTTGGAGTTCTGCAGCCCGCTGACATTCTCGGCTAGAAACCAGCGTGGCCGATGATGGTTCAGTACGCGTTCCCCATAGGTATAAAGAGGACCGTATTCCCCCCGAAGCCCCTTCTGTTCCCCAACGATGCTGTAGTCGTTACAGGGAAATCCAAAAGCGAGCGCGTCGATGGGCGGCAGCTTTTCGATGACGAGATTTTGCACAGGGGAGCAGAGCACATGCCGGCGGTCGGCCGGACAGATGTTTTGGGCATACGTGGCACAGGTGTTTGCATCATAATCGTTGGCCCAGGCGTGACGAATGACATACTTCCTGCGCTTATGCACGACTTCCGCTTGCTTTGCGGCTAAAGCGAGGCCTCCGGGTCCACAAAACAGCTCTCCCATTTTGAATATCATGAAATCGGTTCCTAACCTCTGCATTTGGCCACGGAGGTGCCTTGATTAGCCCATTTTACCTTAATTTCCTGCGTCCTTATCGTGGGCGAACCGCTCCAGATACGCTTCGAGCAGTTCCGTATCGCGGCGCAGGCCGGCTTTCCAGAGTTCGCGCTCTCGTCCCGGCGGCAGCTTCGCCAGCGCTCTCCCAAACCGATCCAGCCACTCTCGATCCTCCGCTGCACCCTCGCCCATTTCCATCTCATCCGGTTCGTCCTCTCGTACCGGCACAGGCGTCTCGGCCGACCATCGGTCGGCTGGTTCCGGGACGAAACCGGCCAGCAGGAGCAGCCGTTCGACCTCCTCCCCCATTCCGAGGGCGAAGCGCCGCACCGTCTCCGGGGTACGGGCATTGCCCTTCGCAAGCTCACCGATGGAGGCTGGGGAGAGACCGGTCAGACGCTCCGCCTGCCGATAAGACATCTTCCGTCCGGCGGCCGTGCCATGACGCTGCAATATCTCCCTGACCGCCTTTTCCAGCCCCGGACGCGCCTGTCCCATCGTGAGTCTCCCTGCTGCATGCAAGTCCTGCCGG
>JAYTGR010000278.1:0-6057 GCA_043733205.1 Chthonomonadaceae bacterium | reverse complement strand
AGCGAGAGCACGAATAGCCCGACCGCCGTGACGAGGGTCGGAAGCGGATTCGCAAGCGCCCAGCGCAGGCCGTTCCGATAGCTGCTTTTGAGTTTGATACTAACCGCGTTCTCACTGTCTTTCAGTTTGCCGCGCAGCAGCAGGAAGCAGAGCACGGGCGCGATAAGCAGCGCCATGATCAGGGAGCCGATCAGCGCGAACCCGATGGTGTAGGCCATAGGGGAGAACATCTTCTTCTCGACGCTCTGCATGGTGAACAGCGGCAGATAGGCCAGAATGATGATGACCGTGGTGAAGACGATCTCGGTCTGGACCTCCCCGATCGCTTCCAGAATGCAGGCCTGAATGCTCTCCTCCGGAGTGCGGCGCGCCAGGCGTCTATAAACGTTCTCGACCAGAATCACCGCCCCATTGACGATAATGCCGAAGTCGATCGCGCCGAGGGAGAGCAGGTTGGCCGGCACATGGATCACCCCCATGCAGGCGAAGGCGAACAGCAGTCCGAACGGAATGGTGAGCGCGACGATGATCGCGGCGCGTACGTTGCCGAGGAACAGAAACAGGATCGCCACGACGAGCAGAATGCCCTCGATCAGGTTGTGCTCCACCGTATGCGTCGTCGTCTGCACGAGGGTCGTGCGGTCCACGAAGGTCTTGATCTGCACGCCTTTCGGCAGAATGCTGGTGTTGAGCTGCTCGATCTTCTGATGGATCGCTTCCAGGACGGGTGCGGGATTCTCGCCGCGTCTCAGCAGAATGATGCCCATGACAGCGTCGTCGATATCCGTCTCCGGCCCTCCTCCCCCCGGCCGCCAGCCGACCTTGCCCAGGCGCGGCTGAAACCCGATGCGCACTGTCGCCACATCGTGAACCCGCAGCGGCGCGCCGTTGCGGGTAATGATCACGACGTTCTCGATGTCCTTCTCGTCCTTGAGCAGTCCTACGCCCCGGATAACATACTCTTCGCTGCCCCGCTCGATGTAGTTGCCGCCCGCGTTGGCATTCGCGCCTGCGATCGCATCGGTCACATTTTTCAAGGTCACATCGTAGGCTTTCAGCCGGGCCGGATCGATCTGAATCTGATACTGTTTGACCGTGCCGCCGAAACTGTTGACGTCGGCGATGCCGGGAATGCTCTTGAACTCGCGCTCCAGGGTCCAGTCCTCGATGGTCCGCAGCTCCATCAGCGGCCGGCCGGTAACCGTGTAGCGATAGATCTCCCCGGTGGCGCTGGCAAGCGGCGAGAGAGCCGGCTGTACGCCCGCAGGCAGATCGGCGGCGGCGACGCGCTCCATCACCTGCTGCCGGGCGAAATAGTCGTCTATCCCGTCTTCGAAGACGAGATAGACCACGGAGAGACCGAAGAGCGAGCGGCTGCGCAGACTGGAGACGTGCGGCACACCGTTCAGGCTGGTCTCCAGCGGCACGGTGATCAGCTTCTCGACCTCTTCCCCGGCATGACCGGGCCACTGCGTGATCACCTGCACCTGCGTGTTCATCACGTCCGGGTAGGCTTCGATCGGCAGCTGGAAGAAACTGAGCGTGCCCCACGCCAGCAGTCCCACCGCGAACACCAGCGTCAGCACCCGCTGATTCAAGGCAAAATGGACGATTCGATTGATCATAATATTTCCAGAATCAAGGGTTATCAACCCCAGAATCAAGGGGTGTTACCCCTCGCTATGCGCCTTCGACGGGTCGTCCTTCGGACGAAGCGACATCAAAGCCAGGGACATCCCGTTTGCAAAAGCAGCGGATTTGTGCCCGTGCAGAGGCGGTCAGCCGCCGCTGTTCTGGCTGCCGAGGAAGAGAGCGCCGTGGGTCACGACGAGATCCCCGGCGGCAATGCCTTTTTCTACGATGGCTTTGCCATCGCGCTGCGCGCCGAGCGTGACCTGGCGGCGGACATACTTGTCTTTTTGCTTTAGATAGACGAAATCGTTGTCGCCGTCGTGCAGGATGGCTTCCAGCGGCACGATCAGCGCCGCTGTGCCGCTGCCCGATCGGATGCGGACATCCGCGTACATGCCGTCTTTCAGCAGCCCCTCGGCATTGGCGATCTCGGCCCGCACTTTCACCGCGCGGGTTTTTTGGTCCAGCGACGGAGCGATACGCCGCACCGTTCCGGTAAAAGTTCGGTTCGGCAGCGCGGCGACTGTGATGGTGATATTCTGCCCTGGATGGATCGCGCTGATATCCTTTTCGAAGACATCGGCCTCGACCCAGACCGTCGTGGTATTGCTCAGGGTAAACATCTGCCAGGGCGTCATCTGCGACTGATCGACGATCTGACCGGGGCTGACCTGACGGTCTGTAATGATGCCGGAGATCGGCGCCAGTATCTTTACCGCGCCGTCTGCGCCGGGCTGACCGAGCAGCGTCAGGACATGATGGGCGTTTTCCGAATCGGCACGTGCCGCCTGATAGTCGCTGCGCGCCTGCTGCAGATCGCGCTGGACGGTCGTTTTCGCCAGCCGGAGCGAGGTCTCCGCAGCCTCCTGCTGCAGCTGCGCCTGACGCGCATCGCTCTGGGCCGACCGCACCTGCTGATCGGCATAGAGATTGGTCTTAAAGGCTTTGCGCTCCCGATCCAGAGCGGTGGTTACCAGCGCGAGCTTCTCCTGGTCAGCCTTCACCGTGACAGCCGCTTTGTCCACCGCATTGTCGGCAGCCTCCAGATCGCTCTTGGCGGCGACCCCGATCTCCACGAGTTTGGCCTTACGGTTGCGGTCCCGCTGCGCCTGAGCCTGGTCCGCTTGGGCCTGCGCCAGATCGGAACGCGCCCCGACAACCGCTGTCTGCGCATCCTCGACAGGCTTCTCGGTAAAGCCGCCGATCTGCGCCTGCTCCTTCACCCGCTCCAGGGCGGACTTGGTGAACTCGACGCGGGCTTTCGCCTGATCGAGGTTGGCCTGCGCCGACGTCACATCGGGCGTTCCCAGGTGGAAAAGACGTTCGGTGCGTTCCAGCGTCGAGGCCGCGAGACGCAGCTTGTTGTCGTTCTGACGGGCGGTATTCTGTGCGGCGGCGGCATCGATGCTGTCGAGCAGAGCCAGCGTCTGCCCGACGGTGACATGATCGCCGACGCGCACGAAGACCTGCCTGACACGCCCCGACAGCCGGGGGCTGATCTTGACGGTCTGGTCGGAAGAGAAGAGGATCTGCCCGGTAGCATGCAGATCGGTGGCCTGTGTCTCGGCCCGCACCGGCGCTGTCTCGACCTGCACGACCTTCTGCCCGATGCTGGAGACCTCCACGCTCTCCGTTTTCGCGGCAGGCGCGGCGGCATGCGTCTCCGAACGGCCCTGTCGGCTGAGCACTAGGCCCATGACGCCCAGAGCGGCGGCAATACACAGACTGAGAACTATCTGACGAGAAAGAGGGGTCTTATTCGGCATGGCACGAACTCCTTGCAGCACGGACAGCAGAAAATATCAATTTCCATTATGGAAGCCAATATCGCAGTGCGCGAGCCCGCTTGGACGGACGGTACAAAGGAGAGGATCAAGTGTACAAAAAATGGGGCGGTCTTATTCGGATTCCGCGTCCAAACCGAAGCGGCGCTGAAGTTCAGGGTATCGGGAGCGCCCGACCGGCAGCATTTCGCCGTCGGAGAGCCGCACACGATAGGTATGGTTGCCGAGGAAAAGTATCTCCTCCACCTGCTCTATGCGAACCAGGCAGGAGTCGTGGATACGCAGGAAGAGGTCGGGAGGCAGCAGAGTTTCCAGCTGCGTGAGCGTATAGTAGGTCCGGTATTCGCCGCCGGAGGTGCGGACAAAGACGCGCTTTTCGCGGGCGATGGCGCAGACGATCTCCTCGACGCGCACCAGGCGGACGGCATAGTTCTCGCGTATCGGCAGGCGGCGCAGCGGCGCAGGCACACTCCCCTCCGGCCGGTGATTCTCCGGAAGAGCCGATGGAAGCGGACTGTTTGCGTCTGTATCGCTTCTCTCCTCAGCGCCTGCGGCAGCTTTCTCCTCCACAGGAGTGTCCGCTCTGCTGCTGTGGGCGTTTCGGTGCGCGAGGCGTTCGCGGGCGCGCGCCAGGGTGCGTGCCAGGCGATCCGGGGAGAGCGGTTTGACCAGATAGTCCAGTGCGTTCCGGTCGAAAGCGTCCAGCGCATACTCGGAAAAGCCGGTCACGAAGACGACAAGCGGCGGCGTATCCAGGTGCAGGAGGGCGGTCGCCATCTGCATTCCGGTCAGACCCGGCATCTGAATGTCGAGAAAGACGATGTCCGGATGCAGATCTTCCGCGAGCTGCAGTCCAGTCGCCACATTGTCGGCCTCCCCTGCGATCTCCACGCCCTGCGCTTTCAGCAGGCGGCTGAGATGCACTCTGGCCAGGGGTTCATCGTCTACGATCAGTCCTGTCAATGTCAATGGTGACCTCTTTCACGATCCGGCAGCGGCGGCGGCAGCGGTACGGCGAAGCAGGCGAGAGTGCCCTCTTCCAGGCGGGTGAACAGCCGCAGCCGCGCGCGCGGGCCGTGCAGCAAAACCAGCTGCTGCGTCAGAATACGCAGGCCGTGCTCCCGCTCGCCCTCCGACTGCAGGGCCTGCGTCCGCGCGGCGTTATCCATGCCCTGTCCATCGTCCATGACCGCGATCAGCGCCTCGTCCCGAAACCGACGCGCCACGACCCGCACCTGTCCCGGCCCCATCTGCGGCCCAACCCCGTGCGTGATCGCGTTTTCGACGAGCGTCTGCACCGCGAAGCCGGGAACCTGCGCAGCTCCGCAGGCCGGGTCGATCTCCCATACGATATTCAGACGCTGACCGAACCGATGCTGTTCGATCTCCAGGTAGCCGCGCACATAGTCGAGCTCCTCTTCCAGGCCGAGCGGCGCGGCCAGATTGCTGTCCAATGCACGCCGCATAAGCTGGCTGAGCCGCAGGGTCGCGGCCTCCGCCCTGTCCGGCGCGATGCCGCACAGAGCCGCGATGGAAGTGAGCGTATTGAACAGAAAATGCGGATGAATACGGGCGCGCAGGGCATTCAGCTGCGCTTCGGCGACAAGGGTATGCGCCCGCTCGGCGGCCGTGCGGTTGCGTTCGCTGTCGGCTCGAATGCGGGCCTCGTTGACAACCAGCAGCAGCAGCAGCAGGCCGAAGGCGTTGGCGGGAACGCTCACAGCCGCATGCCAGAGGGCGAATGGGAGGTGCAGCGCCTTGGCCAGCGCGAAGCGGACAACAGCCGCTCCTGACTGCGCCCCTATCCCGGCAGCGAGCCCGCACAGCGGCTGCCGCCGATCCGGAAAGAGACGCGCGATTCCCTCTGCAAAGAAGGCGCTGGCGAACGTCGTCAGCAGCCGGATCATATCGGCGGAGGGAGCCTCGAAAAGCGCCGCCCCCAGACTCAATACTGTAGCTGCCACCATGCCGACGCGCAGGCCGCCGATGAGCGTCGCGAAGATCACCAGCAGGGTATCTGCGACATAAGGCTGGCGTTTGCCGGGGAACACCGCCTCGGTCAGCCCGATCAGGCCCAGAATCAGGCCCAGAAACAGACTGCTGCGCAGGTCACGCCGCTCCGCGAAGAGCAGACGCAGCATGCGGCCCCGTGCCAGCAGATAGGCCACCACAACGATGACACTGCTGTCCTCTATAAAAGCATTGATGACACTGAAGTAGGCGTTCACATCTCTCTACTTCCGCAGAAGCAGCGCTTTTCCCTGTCGGCACACAGGAAAACCGAGTCGGAGGACCGAACATGCGCCTGAACGCAAACTCAAATAGACCGTGCGATAGTGCTGTCACGGTGTGAGAAGGAGAACTCGATGATGTATAAGGCTCTGAGTCCCGGCGCGATCGGCGTCCGAACGGCAAATCTCGAAGAGGCGCTCGCGGCCGCAAAGACCGGCGGCTTCGAGGGCGTCGAATACAGCCCGCACGAGATAGCGGATCGGGTCGAGCGGCAGGGCGCGGCCAGTGTGCTGGCTGTGTTCCAGAAAGCGGGCATTCATCCCGCCGGTTTCGGACTGCCGACCGACTGGCGCAGTTCGGACGAAAACTGGAAGCAGGGCCTGCTGGAACTGCCTCGGCTCGCGAAGGC
>JAYTGR010000277.1:0-6061 GCA_043733205.1 Chthonomonadaceae bacterium | reverse complement strand
CATACCGCGCCAGATCCTGCGTAAAGTCCGGAGGCGGAGGAATCGGAACCAGCCCCGCCTCCCCCGTCAGATCCGCCAGCCCCGTCTGCGGCGAGGCCAGCGCCCGCTGCCCCGGCACCACCCCCGAACCCCGCAAAAGATTCGGCGGCAGCCCATAAGTCGTAATCGCCGCGCCCTGCCCCAGCGGACGCAGAGTCGCCCCCGCCTGCACCGGGTCGAACACCGACGGATCCGCCTGCCGCGACCAGCCCGCAAAAGCGTCCAGCGGCGGCGTCTGCCCCGGAAACCGACTCAAAATCAGCCGCTGAAACGGCGTCAAACCATCGGAAGGAAAATCGGACATGCTAAAATCTCTCTCCTCGCCTATTCGCCCAGCCGGACAATAAGCCCCTCCTTAAGAAGGAGGGAGGTCTTTCTGGAAGCCCCTCCTTGCGAAGGAGGGGTTGGGAAGGTGGATTCGGAAAGGTTCTATCGGCCGGAAAGCGCGCCGGAAAGACCCGTGGTGTACCGATCCAGCAGGCCGTTCCAGCCCGCATACGCCGGGTGAGAATAAAAAGAACTGCCGAGCCCCCCCGCGTTCCCACCCAGATTCGCACCCTGCGCGACCGTCCCCGGCATCTGCGGCAGCGCCGTCCGATAGGCGTTCGCCCCGCTGCTCGCCAGATTCGCCTGCGTCATCGCGCCCATCGCCGCCGGGCTGCCCGGCACCGCCTGCGCCGCCTCCCGCGTCCCAAACCCCAGCGGCGTGTTCGGATCGTAGCCCTGCATCGGGTTCGCCCCCATCCCCGCCCCCTGGCTCACGCCCCCGCCGCCCCCACCCGACAGATCCGCCTCCGTAATGCCGCCCTGCCGCAGCAGCTGGCTATAGTCCGGATTCGCCCCCGACACACCCTGCCCCTGCTGCCCACCACCACCACTTCCTCCCCCCGCCAGCAGATCGCTCGTGCTCAGCGCCCCCAGAAAGCTGCTCAGCCCCTGCCGGCTGCCCTGCAGATCCGCGTTCGCATTTCCGTAACCGATGTTCGCCTGCCCCAGGCGCATCTGCGCCAGATGCTGCTGCGCCTGATCGTAGAAAGAGTTCGCATTGTAACTGTTCTGCGCCGCCAGATTCGCGATATTCCCGCCCGCGTCCCGCTGCGCCTGATCCAGCGCCCCCGCCGTCGCCGAAGAGTTATAGATCCCCGCGCCTGCCAGCGCGCTGCCCATGTTCGCGCCCAGGTTCGAAATCGCCGTCGCCCCCTGCCCCGCCAGCCCATACAGCGTCCGGCTGTTATTGCCCAGCAGATTTTGATACTGCCGATCCGCCGCCTGCCCATACGCCTGCAGCGCCTGCTGCTGCTCCTCCTGCGCCCGCTGCCGCGCCTGACTGTCCTGAATCAGCCCCACTACCGACGAGACCCCGCCCACAATCGGCGAAAGATAGTCCAAAAATCCCATAAGAAGCCGACCTGCCTTTCGTCCCCGCACCTGCCGCCGCCATCGCGCCGCAGCACAGCCGCAATATCCTATCCATACTCAGTATGACCTAAAGCTAACCAGGCTATCAATGTTCTTACAACAACGTCCCACCGCAGCCTCGCAAAGCACACCCTCTCCCTGCATTTCCTAACGAAAAAAGCCCCTGGGACATCGACTGATGCATCAGGGGCCTCGCTTAGCCGCGCAGTCCTCAGCAGGCTTCACGCGCCTGTCTGCGCCGCCGCCGCAGGAAGGCCGCGCCCGTCAGAGCCGAGGAACCGAGGAACGCCCAGGTGCCCGGTTCAGGGGTGTCTGCCACGCCGAGGCTGGTGATCGTCACCGCACCATTGCCGGTACTGAGACCAAACGTCACGCCCGTGAAGGCCGCAGCGCCGTAAGAACCGCCGCCGCCGCCGGGGAAGGCATTGCTTCCGTCGCCGCCGCCGCCGCCCGAATAGCCGCCCCCTCCCCCCCCGCCGCTCAGGCCGCCGCCGCCGCCGCCGCCAAATCCTCCGCTGGCAAAACTAGTGCCATCCGTTGCACCGCTGCCGCCCGCAAACGCCGCTGGGCCGAAGCCGCCGTCGCCATTGTCTGCATTGGCTCCTCCGCCCCCAGCGATTCCATTGCCGGACCAGCCGCCGCCGCCGCCGCCGCTGCCAAAGACACTCTTACCCCCGGCGCCGCCCGCACCGTTCGCACCGCCCGCACCGCCGGAAGCGCCGCCGCCCGCCTGACCGGAGGTGCCAGTCTGACCGTTCCTGCCGCTGTTGGTCGTGTAGGCCGCGCCGCCGCCGCCGCCGCCGACAATCAGGGGCTGTGCTGCGCCGGTTACGAAGACAAAGCTGCCCCCGCCGCCCCCGCCGCCAAAGCCGTCGCTGAAGGTGCCGGTATGGCCTGCGCCTCCCACCACGATCCTCAGAACCGAACCGCCCGTGAGGAAGATGCCGCCATCGACCGTCGCGCCGCTGCCGCCTGACGCTCCCTGACCCGAACCGCCCTGCGCGCCCTTGACGAGGATGTCATACAGACCCGACTGAGGAACAGTGTAAGAAGTGAGGAACCCAGTGAAGCTGAACGTGTCCGCAATCGCGCTCGATGCCAGCGTTAGCGCTGCTCCGCCCGCGAGCAGGGCAGGCAGGGAGCCTGCCCCCAGCAGACGCTTTGCAGAACGCCGCGCCGCGATTTCCCGCCGATTTAACCAGCATAAGTTCATAGAATACTCCTTTTGTAATGCGATCGAAGGAAGGCGGCAGCGCACCGTAAGAAGTACCTGTGAATGAAAGATCCAAACCACCGAAGAGGACGACCGCACACATTCATACGTGATTATTACTTAATGCACAAATCGTGCCAATATCAATGTCTGCCCGCTTCAGGCAGAAACGTCTGGCGCTAATCATCGGAGCTCTCCGGGATCTGCACGGCCGCACTCACACAAAACAGCTTCCCCGACAGCAAAGCTATTGCTGTCGGGGAAGTTTTCGTAGCACCCAAAAGGAGCGCCGTCTATTTGCGGCGCTTACGCCGTGCCACGAAGCCCGCCCCTGTCATCCCAAAGCTCACCAGGATCGCCAGCGTGCCGGGCTCCGGAGTGGCAGCCGGTCCCGCAGCCCCGACCCGAACGACAAACGAGCCCGTCCCGCCGTCATTGACACTGTAACTGGTCACCGTGACCGGCGTCGCTCCCAGCAAAAAGCTGGTCGCTCCCCCGTAAGTCGTGGTGTTCGGGAAAACATAGTCGTTGATCGTGGTTCCATTCGCGGGGAAGAAGAAGGCCGTGGATCCATTGGAAGCGCGGGAAACCAGCAGATCCGGCTGCCGCGCCCCGGAAGACGGGTTATACGACGTGCTGGTGGAAGAGAAAAACAGTCCCAGGTCTCCGTTGGATCCCCCATAGCTTGAGAAGGGAACCCCGCTGTTCTGGTTAAAGGTCAGGGTATTGCTGCCGTTGAGCAGCCCGAAAGAGATGGCTTGCCCGTTGGTGGACCCGTTGAACGTAATGTTGAGCGGAGTGATGCCTGAAGTCGAGTTGGTATCGTTCTCATAAGCATTGGAGGAGGTCGCACCGGTCGAGGTGGCCGCGAAAAGCTCGGCGCCGACGAGGAACTGCGCGTGCGCCGTCGGGGCATAGAGAGAGGAGGCTCCTCCGGCGAGCAGGAGGCTCACGGAGGTCAGCAGGGCGCGGCGGAAAGCAAAGAGTGTTGCGAGCATGGGTGTGTTCCTTTCCAAGAACAAGACAGAATGTGATTGCAGCATGGGGGCCTCGAGCAGGCGCGCAGCGCATGGAGAGACATACTGCCGGCAGTTTCTCCCTGCGCCCGCCCCTGCCTGGTATCACCCACGCACAGCCTCAGTATAGCGGCCCAGCGTCCCAACAGCGTCTCAAAAATCCCCGGATACCGTTGGCGAATTCAGGGTAATCGGGTAACCGGATAAAATAGTGGCATACTTTTTCGCGGTTATATAATGTAACTCATGCTATGGAACAACTGTCACCGTGGCCGGCGCGCTGGTGATCCCACCGGCTGTCACTGTGAGAGTGGCTTTTCCCGGCGTCAGTCCGGTCATAAAGGAAGAAACGTCCTTGGAGAAGCTGAGATGGTCTGCCCCGCTGGTGATCTTCACAGTCTCGGAGTTCGGTCCGAGTACCAGAATATGCGAGGGGGCGCCTCTCGGGTGCGCTGTGAAGATCAGGGGGGCCGATGCGCCTGCCTTGATCGTCTGGCCATCCGGGACAGTGATACTGTCCAGGGCTGAGGCGTCCGTATCGATCTGAAAGTCTGGAGCTTGGTGGCCCTGGCTGTCGACCGGGGCGGTCGGGGTTATGCGGACGACTGCGCGAGCGCCATAACCGAGCTCGAAGCCTCCTCCACCGCTGTGATCGTTTGAAGAGATGCCCACTTCAAGTAGAAACGTTCCGACCTTCACGCTGCCGGAGCTGCCGAGGGTCTGCATGACCGAAAGGCCGGAGGCAGAGTCGAAGGATGTCACGAAGTCGGTTCCGTCGGTATTTGCGCCTTTGAGGATAAGCTGGCCTGTGAAGGAGTACCTGCGCGCCGCCGGATCGCCCGGCACGATCCATCCCCAGTTCGTAGTCCATAGAATACGGCGGGAGGTGACCGGCGGGGCGCTGCTCGATGATCCGCCCCCGCCGCAGCCAGCCAGTGCCATCACAACAAACAAGAGCCCCATTTGTGCAATCTTCAATTCATTATCCCCTCTCCTGCGGAGTATGGTTCGGGTTATCGATTACCTGAACGAGGTGCCATTGGCACCGACACACAAGTCACAATTTGCTCGACTGTGCGCTTGAATTCGCCAGCAGTATCTCCCCGTTTCTCACCCTGGCCGTCCCTATCTGTCCTCACCCGTCATCCAGCCGCTGCTGCAGTGCAGCGCTCTCCTCCCGCAAACGCAGCGCCTGCCTGCCCTCGCCCTGCGCTTCCAGCACACGCGCCAGGGAGAGCAATGTCTCCACCAGACTCAGCTGATCTCCGCAGGCGCGCATCATCTCCACACTCTCCTCATACCGCTCTCGGGCGGTCGCTTCGTCTCCCAGTTTTTCCGCCAGTGCGCCCAGATTCGACAGGCTCATAGCGACCATGCCCGGAACATCCTGCTCGTGGCTTCTCCGCAAACACTCTTCCAGATACCCACGCGCCTTCTCATACTCTTCCAGAGACAGATAGGCGCTGCCCACATTGTTCAGGAGATTGGTCACCAGAAGCTCGTCTCCCAGCCTCTGCACAAAGCGCAGGCTCTGCACTCCCAGTTCGCAGGCCCGCACCAGATCGCCTTCCTGCGTCGCCGTCATCCCCAGGTTGTTCAGCACGCGCACGGCCGTCGCATCGTCTCCCGCCTGTTCCGAAAGCCTCAGCGCCTCCTCGAAACACCGCTTCGCCTCCGCCGTTTCATGCATGAACCAGTGCATGCCGCCCAGCATATTCCACGCTTTGCGAACCTCGACCGTCTCCTCCCCCGCATGTTTCCGGAGCGCCTCTGCAAGCCAGCCCCGGCCCTCGGACCAGCCGCCGCGCTGAAGCCACGTACCCCGAAGCGAGTTGAGCAGGCTCAGCTCCAGTTCCGCCCCCAGAGCGGAGTGACGGCACCAATCGACGACCGCGCGCACGTTTTCGGCATGAAGAAGCTCAGACGGCTTTGGATGCGGGGCGGCGATTATCTGTCGCGCCAGGCGCTCATATCCGGCCTCGATCTCGTCCGGAGCCAGCCGCTTCAGCCCGAACTCCCGCAGCGATTCCAGGATATGAAAGTGCAGCGCCGATCCCTCCGCATGCGTCACCTCCTGCGCGCTCAAAAAAGACGCTTCCCGCAGTCGCTGCACCTTCTCCAAAACATCGCTCTCCCCAGTGACGATCTCCGCCGTCTCCAGGGTCCACTCTCCCCGCAGCAGGCACAGCCGGCAGAAGAAAGCCTGCACCTCCGGAGGGAGCAGCCGAAAGCTCCACTCGATGCACACCTCCAGCGCCTGATGCCGAACCGCCACTCCCCTGCGCCGCGCACGCAAAAGATCGAAACGCCGGTCCAGACGTGCCAGCATCTGCGCAGGCGAGAGCGTCTGCGCCCAGCTTGCCGCAAGCTCCAG
>JAYTGR010000276.1:0-6061 GCA_043733205.1 Chthonomonadaceae bacterium | reverse complement strand
GGAGAGATGGATGCCGTGGAGGCCGCGACGGCGCTCAGAGATCTGTGACCCCGGACGGCAGGAGATACGCCTGCAGACCGGATGCCAGGGTCATTCAGTTTTCCCTATGTGAGCGATCGGATGGCACGATGGACTAAAGTCCTTCGTTAGGGGCCTGCGGCCGAAGGTCCGCCTGCGCGGACTCAAATACGGTTCCCTGGCGAAAACTGAATGACCCTGGACCGGATGTGAAATCGAAAGGAAGAAGGAACCAATGGACGATAATGTACTGCGTGTTCTGCAGATGCTGCAGGAGGGTAAGATCACAGCGAAGGAGGCGGAGAGCCTGATCGCCGCACTGCGGGGAGAGACGACCGCGCCTCCCTCCCCGCCCGAGCCCCCGGCGCCGCCCACTCCGCCGGAACCACCGAAGGGTTTTCCCAGGTTCGAATTCGGCTCCGGTATGAAACCGCCGAAAATAGACATGAGCGATCTCGGCGACCGCATCTCCAAAGCCGTCGCCAGAGTGCAGCCGGAAAAGATCGTCCGTAAGATCCAGGCGGAGCTGCGCACCGCCTCGCAGGCGGGCGCGCAGTGGGGCGCCAGTTTCAGCGCCAAAGTGCGCACCTGGACGGATGGCAGCGATGCCCGCCCTTCCAATGTCGGCGGCCTGCCGGAGCATACCGATACGCATGAGCAGGAGGTTTCTCTGGATTCCGGCGCGGGCGTCTTTGTGGAGAACCCCCTCGGAAATGTGCTGATCACAGGGATCGCGGAAGGCCCGGCGACGGTCATCATTCGCAAAACTGTCTGGGGAGCGCATCAGGAGGAGTTGAAGGGGCTTGCAGGCCAGATGGAGGTCGATCTGCAGGGCACAGACGGCAAGCTGGAGATCAAAGTCAGCGTACCAGATACGTTCCACGACGGCACAGTCGATATCGAACTGCGCATCCCGCGTTCTGCTCTGACACGGGTCAGCACGACTTTTGGGGATGTGGAAGTCAGCACAGTCGATGGGCGTGTCGAGGCAGTCACCCGCACCGGGGCACTGCGTCTGCACGACCTGGGTGGCGATGTGCGCGGTGAGACCGTCACCGGTGAACTGCGGCTGGAGCGCATTCTGGGCTCCGTTACGGTCGCTTCACAGAGCGGCAGCATCTCGGCGGACAGCATTCAGCGCGGCCTTTCGGCGAATACGGCCAGCGGCGAAGTGACGGCGATCGGGATCGAAGGCGGGCGCGTGGAGTGCAAGTCGGTTTCCGGCGACGTGAAGGCCGAACGAATCGGTCTGGAGGCGCCTCTGGACATCACGGTCGAGTCGGTCAGTGGGGATGTCAGCCTGATACAGGCGAGCGGTAATATCGCGCTCAAAGCCGTCTCCGGCGATGTCACGACTGCTGGCATCAAAACCACCCGCCTGCAGGCGCAGACGGTGAGCGGCGACGTCGGTCTGCATCTGATCGAGGCGTTCTCCGGCACGATGCAGGTCAATACGGTCTCCGGCGATGTCGAGATCGCTCTGGTGGAGGGCAGCAACCTTCGCACCTCGCTGAGCACGACGTCCGGCGAACTCCGCTGCGACCACGACGCCCATGAGGTCGTCGCGACGGAGCGGCTCTGGACGGGACAGATCGGAACCGGCGCGGGCACACTCAATGTGGCGACCATCTCCGGCGACGCGCACATTCATCGCGCCTGATGCACGCCTTGGAGAGGTGAGGAGTCAGCATGAACGAGATAGAGAAAGATCGCATTCTGCAGCTGGTGGCAGAGGGCATCATCAAACCTGCGGAAGGGGCGAGTCTGCTGGCGGCGCTGTCGGAAGCGGCTGCGCCTCCACAGGCGCCTGCCGTGCAGAAAGCGGTGGGAGGCAGGCAGACGGCAGCGCCCGCGCCGAAGCCGACGGTGATGGAAGTGGATATGAAGCGGCCGGACGGCTCGCATCATAAGATCGAGGTGCCCTCGAACCTGTTTCCGATGTTCTGGGCGATTGCCAGCGAATCGATCAAGGAGTCCACGAAAGTGGCGGCCCAGGAGAGCTGGCAGGGTCTCAAGAACATCGTGCGCAATAAGACGACCGAGGTCAAAGACGGCGTCAAGTCACGGATCGCCTCTGTCGGCACCCCGAAGAGAGTGGAAGAGATCGTGATCGGACCCTCTCCTGCCGAGGAGCGGCGCGACGAGGCCCGGCGGCAGATTCTGCAGATGGTGCAGAACGGCCGCCTGAACGCCGACGACGCCAGCGGCCTGATTCAGCAGCTGGACGCGCTGCACACCTACGAGCAGCAAACTTCTTAGCCTGCTGAAACCGTCAGAGGATTGAAAGCGTCTTGAACACCTGAAAACAACGGCAGGGAGAAGCGTGTGGAACTTAATCCGGTATTCATCAACGAGCTGCGCCAGAGCCCTTTTCGGCGGCGGCCCGCTCAGTCGATCATTTTGTGGGGCGCAGGGGCCTTTTTCCTGATGTGGACAGCCCATTCGCTGGACGCGCCCACGCAGATGTTCTGGATTCCCATTCTCGCCCTGCCATTTCTGGTGCCTAGCTTCGCAGCCGGCGCCTTCGCCAAAGAGTACGAACAGCAGACCTGGCAGGATCTTTTTCTGACGAACCTGACGAATTTTCAGGTCGTGATGGGCAAGTTCTGGGCGGCCATGCTGCAGACCGCCTTTCCGCTGCTGGCTCTGGTGCCCGCGCTGGGCCTGATCTTCGCCCGTGCCGTCGAACGCCAGTCCGTTCCTGTCGGGAACGATCTTCTGAGCGCAAGCTACGACAGCCTGCCGTCCATCGTCTTTTTTATGGTGCTCTTCGCGGTGAAACTGGTGTTTCTGGCCGGGCTGTATGTGCTGATCGGTATGGTCTGCTCACGTTACAGTGTCAGTCGACGCGGGGCGCTTATCTGGAACTACGTCGTAATGTTCGCCTTCACGCTGCTGGGCTCGATGGTCTGGCAGCTGTATGCGAACGGATACAATTCGGTGGCCATGAACTCCAGCCGTATGCTGACCGGCAGCTTTCTGCCGTTCGGGTTCATGGAGGGGCCGCATCTGCTGTTTTGCGCGGTGGCAGGCGGCGGCAGCTGCTTCCTGCTCTGGGTCAGCCTGAGCGAGCAGCGCGGCTACCAGGAGCGCCAGGACGGCGCCGTCGGGAAGGGCTGGAAATCCGCTGCCCAGCGCGCGGCAGACGCGGGTTAGATGTTGCTTCCGCCTGCTAAACTTGCCTTTTACCGAGAATCGCGCTATCATGTAAGTAATTCAGCAGCGTTTTAACGGTTAAGAACAGGCGGGCGGCATGTTTGTAGATGAAGTAGAAATCGAATTAGAGGCCGGCAACGGCGGCAATGGGATGGTGCAGTTTCGCAAAGAGAAGTACGTACCGCGCGGCGGGCCGAACGGCGGCGACGGCGGGCACGGCGGCAGCATTCGGGTAAAAGTGGATCTCAATATCACCACGCTGCTCGACTATCGGTTCCGGCACAAATACAAAGCGGATCGCGGCGGCGATGGCGCGAGCAAAGATATGTTCGGCAAGAACTCGCTCGACGTCACGCTGAAAGTGCCGCTCGGCACCGTTGTCACCGATATGACGACAGGGCAGATCCTCGCCGATCTGAACACGCCGGACGCCGTGGCGGTTCTGGCCCGTGGCGGCGTGGGCGGACGCGGCAATGCGCACTTCGCGACCTCCATTCATCAGGCCCCCAAATTTGCCGAGCGCGGTGAGCCGGGCGAGCACAAACAGCTCCGTCTGGAGCTGAAACTGCTGGCCGATGTCGGCCTGCTCGGTTTTCCCAACGTCGGCAAATCGACTCTGATCGCCTCTGTCTCCGCCGCCAAGCCCAAGATCGCCAACTATCCCTTTACGACCCTGGTTCCCAACCTCGGCGTGGTCTATGTCGAGGCGGAGCGCAACTTCGTCATGGCAGACATTCCGGGCATCATCGAGGGCGCGAGTGAGGGCGTCGGTCTGGGGCATCAGTTCCTGCGCCATGTCTCCCGCTCCCGGCTGCTGCTGCATATTCTGGATGTCAGCGGCATGAGCGGCCGCGAGCCGCTGCACGACTACGAGGTGCTGAACCGCGAACTGGCGCTCTACGACGAGAGGCTGGCCGCGCTTCCGCAGCTGGTGGTGCTGAGCAAGATCGATGTCATAACGGACCCGGAAAGTGTCGATGCGCTGGAGGCGACTCTGCGCGAGCGCGGCTGCACGGTCTACCGCATCTCCGCCGTGACCCGACAGGGCCTGACGCCGCTGATCTACGACTGCATGGGCCATCTGGAGCGCCTGCGCGCCGAGGAGGCCGAGCGTCTGGCGCTGGAGCCGGAGACGGTTCGTTATGTCGCCACACCCGGCGAGGACGACCGGCGCTGGGAAGCCCGCCAGATCGACGCGCACACTTATGAGGTCGTCGGGCGCGGCATCGAGCGCATGGTCGCCATGACGGACCTGACCAATGAGTACGCCCTGCGCCGCCTGCAGCGCAGCCTCGACAAGATCGGCATTACGAGCAAACTCAAGACACTGGGCGCGAAAGATGGCGATACGGTCAAGATCCGCGACATCGAGTTCGACTACGATGATGAGGACAAGTTCGACGAAGAGGACGAGTCCGCCACCCAGGGCAAAGCCCGTCGTCAGTAGCGTGAGACCTCTCCTCCACCTCCCCAGCCCCTCCTTCGCAAGGAGGGGCTTCCAGAAAACTCCCTCCCCTTACGAAATGCTTTGCGCGGAAGCGAAGCATTTGGGGTGCCCAAAGGGGTTCCTTGTAAGGGGCAGGGCTGGGGTTCTTCTCTCTCCTCTTTGCGAAGTAAATCAGTGTTCGGATGGGTCAACAACAATGAGCGTTGAGCGGCTGGTGGTCAAGGTCGGGACGAGCACCCTGACGGATTCGCACGGACGCATAGACCGTGCCTTTATCGCGGATCTGACGATCCAGCTTGCGGCGCTGAGGGCGCAGGGCTGTGAGGTGATTCTCGTCACGTCCGGAGCGATTCGGGCGGGCCGGGAGGCGCTGGCGGCGCGCGGTGCGACGGAGAACCTTTCCGCCCGGACTTTCGAGACCCTGCCGTTCAAGCAGGCAGCGGCGGCGATAGGGCAGGGCCGTCTGATGCACACCTATACCGAGGCGTTCGCCTGGCGCAGTGTGGACTGCGCGCAGGTGCTGCTGACCCGCGACGATCTCGACGACCGCCGCCGCTTCCTGAACGCTCGTAACACGCTGCTGGCGCTGCTGGAGATGGGCATCGTCCCGGTCATCAACGAAAACGACACTGTGGCTGTGGATGAGATCAAGTTCGGCGACAACGACGCCCTGGCAGCGCTGGTAGCGACTCTGGTCGAGGCCGATCTGCTGCTGATCCTCTCGGACGTCGAAGGGCTGTACGCCCATCCCCCTGTTCCCGGCGCACCTCCCCCTGCGTTGATTCCGGTTGTCACCCGTGTCGATGAGACATTGACTGCGCTCGCTGGAACCTCTGTAAGCGGTGTCGGCACCGGCGGAATGCGCACCAAACTGGAGGCAGCGCGGATCGCGGCTGCCGCTGGCATTCGCACTGTGATCGCGCGCGGGCGGCGTGAACATGTCGTCACAGAAGTCGTATCCGGCGCGGCGATCGGCACCGCCTTCCTGCCTCTGCCCGACTCCGACCGCCTCCCTGCCCGCAAACGCTGGATCGCCCACAGCGCCCGCGCCCGCGGCTCCGTCACCGTCAACGCCCGTGCCAAAGAACGCCTGCTGCGCCACGGAGTCAGCCTGCTGGCAGCGGGCATCGTGGACGTCTCCGGCAAGTTCCAGGTCGGCGACCTCATCGAGATGTGTGTGGAGGGTGGTGGAGTCTTCGGGCGCGGTCTCACCAACTACGCGGCCGCCGAGATACGGCGTGTCGTCGGCCTGCACAGCGAACAGTTCGAAGCGGTGCTCGGCTACCGCGGCTCCGAAGAGATCATCCACCGCGACAACCTCGTCGTCGATTCTCCTTAATCTCCATGGGGACTGCAAGCCATGCCAGTGAGAGGGAGACAGTTGCGATGCCCAACGTGCATTGGGCGTTCCCCTTTGTCTTCTACATCGTTTACGCAGGG
>JAYTGR010000275.1:0-15276 GCA_043733205.1 Chthonomonadaceae bacterium | reverse complement strand
CGGTCAGGCGGTACGACGGGGGCGGGCAGGCCGGCAGCAGACTGAAACTGAGCATGTCGTTCAGGTCCGCAGATTCATCCTTGCTGGTTCCTTCGAGCGTCGTCGTGACAGCGCCTTTGGTAAGTTCCCGGAGCGTAACCTGCGCCGCAACCCGTCTGCCCGCGCTGTTGACCACCTTGATCAGCAGATGCGGTTTTTCTTCTGCGGCCGCAGTTTTTGGGGTGTAGCGATCCGTCACGTTGACGGCGGGAATCCAGCCGATTTCCGGCGCCCAGACCAGCGGAAAAGAGAGGCCGGTCTGCTTGAAACTGCTGGCATAGATCGCGTGCTGGGGGATCTCTTTGCGCGCTTTGGACGCATCGCCGACAAACCACCCATGGTCCAGTCCAGAGGGATCCGGCTCGGCAGCGCCGGTAAAGTGCCACTCGCCGTCCCAGACTTCTGTCCAGGTGTGGTTGCCCCGAAGGTTCGTCCAGAGCGGAGTTCCGGCGACCCGCGCTGGGATACCGACAGCCCGGCAGGCATCCACCAGCAGGATAGAGAGGCCGGAGCAGGTGGCTTTGCCGCTCGCGATGGTTTCGGTCGGGCTCTGATCCGGTCGTTTACGATCCGTAGAGTACCGTGCATTCAGCAGAGGGAAAAGCTTCTGATTCAGACGCTGTGCGGCCTCACCGGGCGTTTTGCAGTCTGCGATAAGCGGCAGGGATTTTGCACGCAGCATCTGACGCGAACCGTCCCGCTGCTCGTTCAGGCAGGAGTAAGGCAGAATGTCGTTCAGGAAGAGATCCTTTGCGATACTGCCTTTCCACGGAGCTTTATCATAGGCTTCGTAGGCAAGCGCGACATTCTCCAGGAGAAATTTTGAGGAGAGAGACTGCAGGTCCGTGACCGGCATATTGGCGACCAGGAACTGCATCCCTTCGCGCTGGGCTGCGGGCACACGCTTCAGCGCCGTCATCAGCTCGACGCGGTTCGCTCCTGCCTTCGTGAGCGCCAGTTCGACCGCTTTCGAGTCGCCGCTGGCTGCGGCGGCGGGAAGAGCGCCGATTATGGCGGCCAACAGGGCGACACCAAACACAAGAATAGCCAGGTGCGCAGGGAGAGACGTGCCGCGAACGGCGGTATAAGAGGGGATCGGCTTTGTGTGCATCTTCTCTTCTTTCCCAAACAGCAGTGCGGTGGAACACGACTAATTATACCGCACTGGTTTGTGCCAGGAGCCAGGACAGCCCAGAAACGGTATTCCGGGGCTTTGACAGAGGAGGCAAGGACAAGTTGGTTTGTCTGGTGAATAGGGGACTATGCAAAATCCCTTGTTCAGCAGGAGCAGACACAATGATGTATCGCCCTTCGACTGCTTTCCTGCTCGTTTTCTTAGCAGTGACGACAGCGGTGTTCAGCCAGACGCGGCCCGCGAAGCCCGCGCCTCCTCTCTGGGGCAAAGCGCTGCCGGCACAGCCGTTCGACACACAGACTTTCCGGGAGATCGCGCTTCCTGACTGGCTCGAAGAGACGACACGCGTGACCTACTGCTACTCGGTGATGAGCGCCGCGATGCGGGACCGAGCGACACAGGCCGGAAGTCAAGTGAGTGAGATGGGCTTTGTAAGCCCATTCTATGCCAACTATCCCAGCGCGATCCTGAAGAAACGGGATCCTAATCTGCCTCCAGACTACATCGACAAAGAGATCGCCGATTACAAAAGGCGGCATGTCCGTATTCTCGCGGTCGTTCCTCCCGGACTGCAGGGCGAAATCTATGCGGCCCATCCTGATTGGCGGCGTATCTACACGAACACCCATACTATACCGCAAGTGGATCTGAATGCCAATCCGATCGGCGGGCCGCTTTGTCTGCTCGGGCCCTGGGGCGACCAACTGATCGACATTCTGGCGGAGATCCTGACCAAATACCCAGATGTCGATGCCTTCAGTTTTGACGGCCTCCATCACTCTGGGTACTGTCACTGTGAACACTGCCGGGAGAACTATCGGAAGGAGACCGGTCAGGAGATTCCGCTCGCCGATATGAATAATCCAGCTTTTCGGCGGTATCTCCTCTGGGAGGATCGACGCCTTGAAGCGCTCGTCGAACGAATGCAGACCCGACTGAAAGGGATCAAGCCGACTGTGGCACTGGTCACCTGGACCACCAATGCGGGTCGATTTGGACATTTTTTGGATATCCCGCGCAACATGTCGGCACGGATGAATCTGCTGCTGGACGCCCCAGACCAGGAGTTCTGGATGGACGAGAGCAACCGGGGCAATACGCTGGTTCCGGCCTTTGCGAACGCCGTGATCTGGGCGATGAGCAACCATCGGGTCGCTTTCAGTTCGCCCTATCTGTTTTCGCATGGGAATCCATATGGCCCCGACAGCTTCCCGCCCCAGGAGGTGCTGCGGCGGATGCTGCTCGCCATGACATACGGAGCACGACCCAGCATGGCCCTCGCGCAGCCTGCGGCGCTGCAGGATGCGACCTACCAGAGTCTGCATGAGATCGCGAGACGCGAGCCCTGGATCACGCATGTGCAGCCTGAACGGTGGGCGGCGCTGCTGCTGAGCGACACGACACGGGTGTTTTACGGCCGGGAATCCGGGCGGGTAGAGGAGCGTTATCTGGCGAATGTGCTGGGTGCATTCCGCACGGGTGTCGAAGAGCACCTGCCCGTCACCGTTATCAGCGACTGGAACCTGAACGCCGAAGACCTATCTCGTTATAAGGTTTTGATCCTCCCGAACACGGCCTGTCTCAGCGATATCCAGGCCCGTACCATCGCCGAATTCGTGAAAAATGGGGGTGGTCTGGTTGCGACGCTGGACACCTCGCTTTGCGATGAGATGGGCAGTCTGCGCAAAGATTTTGCGCTGGCAGATGTCTTCGGAGTACACTATCGGGGCATACCGCAGGGCGACGGCGGCAAAACTGAGGCGCTGGATGTCAACTTTCTCAAAGGGCTGGATGCGAGCTACTGGGAGAAGCGCAGGAACATCTACGATTTCCGGATGGCAGCTGCCTCCCTGAAAGATCCGCAGTGGGCCGATCCCCGCCTGCACGCTTACATTGGCGAAGAGCCTGTCACGTTTAAGGGACAGGCGGTGGCAGTCGGCGATGTGAGCGCGGATGCGCATACGCTGGGCACGTTCGGTGTCCGGAGTGTTCCAGGCGCCTCGCTGCCCGCCATCGTGACGCACGCTTATGGTAAAGGCCATGTGGTCTATATGGCAGCCGGTTTCGATGCGGCCTACTATCTCTACGCGTATCCTTACCAGAGGCTCCTGCTCGCGCAGGCGATTCGGCAGGTGGCGTCCGCATCGTTTGGGATCACGGTTGAAGCGCCGATGTGCGTCCACACGGCCTATTTTCGCCAGGAAAAGGCGGTTCAAGGTTCGCACACCCGACTGGTCGTTCATCTCTACAACGACTTGAACAGCACCGGTGGACACGCGAAACCGGACGACGATGTCCCGCTGCGCGAGGAGACTGTTCCTATCCACGACATTCGGGTGCGCTTCGCAGGCTATCACATTACGCGGATCCATCTGGAGCCGGAAGGCCGCGATTTGCCGCTCAAACGTACGAAAACGGGGCTGGAAGTTGTCGTGCCTGTACTGTATATTCATAGTATGGTCGTCGCGGAGCTTGCGCCCTGAATTCAAGTGCGGACAGACGGCAGGAGAGGAACAGCGGGAAGTCATGGAGATGCAGTTACGGGGTGAGATCGTGGTGGTTGCGGGGGCCGCGCAGGGAATAGGTCATGCCATCGCCACCGCGTTTGCGCGGGAAGGGGCTCGGGTTGCGATGCTCGACATCGCGCCGGGCATCACGGCTGCCGCCGCCGAGATGGCACAGAAGTATGATATTCAGACTCTGGGAATTCAAACAGATGCTGTACAGTATGACGAGGTTCTAACTGCCGCACGGACGATCTCTGCCGAGATGGGGACCGCCGCACATGTGGTCTATGCAGCGGGAATGGGGTCGGGCGAGTTCGGGTTTCCATTCTGGAATCTCGATCCAACCGACTGGGAGCGGGTGTGGCGAGTCAATCTGCAGGGGGCGGTGCATGTCGCACATGCCTTTGCGCCCGCTCTTGCGGAGGCGCGCCGGGGAACTCTGCTGTTTCTGGCCTCGGTCGCCGGACAGATCGGTTCGCAGACAGATCCTCCCTACAGCGCTGCGAAGGCGGCGGTCATCAATTTCGCGCAGTGCGCCGCCAAGGATCTGGCTCCGTATGGAGTACGGGTCAATTCGATCTGTCCGGGCATGGTGCAGACGGCGCTCAACCGCTCGGTCTGGCAGGCCTGGAATGCGCGGCAGCCCGCATCGGAACAGCTGGATTATGAGGCCTGGGGCAGCGCAAAAATCGGTCAGGTCGCGCCGCTGGGACGGTGGCAGGAGCCCGAGGAAATCGCCGCGATGGCGGTCTATCTGGCATCACCCCACGCCCGCAATATCACAGGGCAGACGCTCAATGTGGATGGCGGTCAGGTAATGCATTCGTAGAGACCGGGCGTGTGCTGAATCAAATTTCTCCCTGGATGACCGGAGCGTGCATCGAAGACGTCAACCATGAGATCTACGGCGGGCTGTACGCGCAGAAGCTGTTCGGAGAGAGTTTCGAGGAGCCGCCGCCCCCCAAAAGTTCGAGGACTGGTCGGTATTCGGGGGGAACTGGCGACCGCATAGTAATATTGTCTCAGTCGATGCGATGCCTGGCGCAAAACTGGTGCGGCACGGTCCCGAATTTACCGATGGAATCGTCGAAGCCGATGTTCAGCTGACAGAGCAGGGAGACAACGCCGGACTGATCGTGCGTGTTCGCAACGCTGGAGTCGGTGCGGACAGCTTCGATGGGTATTGGGATCCTATCATGACCGGCGACGCGAAGGCCGGGTTTGTCCACGAAGGCAGGGACGCATTCAACGGGACATGGTGCCAGAAGATCGAGCACGGCCCTGGCAATGGGCAGGTTGGTGTCGCCAATCGGGGTCTGAATCGCTGGGGAATCGCAGTTGGAAAGGGTGAGACGCTGGCAGGCCGCGTCTATCTGCGTTCCGATCAACTGACGGGACCGGTGACGATCGCCCTGCAGAGCGCCGACGGCAGATCGACCTACGCAATGCGGCAGATACCGCGCGTGACTGCGGTTTGGGCGAAATACAAATTCAATCTCACCTCCCAGGTCACCGACAAGAACGCGCGTTTTGCACTCTGGATAGATCGTCCAGGCATGTTATGGATCGATCAGGCAATTTTGACAGGAACCGGCCGCGCCCTGTTTCACGGCCTGCCTATTCGGGCCGACATCGCCAAAGGACTCGCTGACGAAGGGATCACCTTCCTGCGCTACGCCGGTACGATGGTCAACGTCCCCGGCTATCGCTGGAAGAACATGATCGGCGATCCCGACCGGAGACCGCCCTGCGCAGGCAACTGGTATCCGTACTCCACCAACGGCTTCGGGATTTTCGATTTCCTGAACTTCTGCGAAGCCGTACATATCGAGTCGGCGTTCGCCATCAATATCGAAGAGACTCCGCAGGATGCCGCCGATCTCGCCGACTATCTGACGGCCCCCGTGACGAATGCGTGGGGCGCCAAACGTGCCGCAGACGGACACCCCGCACCTTACAGCGTCAAGTACATCGAGATCGGGAATGAAGAGGCTATCGGCACCGATATGGCAGACGCCTATGCCCACTATGCCGAGAGGTTCCGACTGCTCGCCCACGCCATTCATGGCCGCAAACCAGCGCTGAAACGGGTCTGTTCCGCCTGGTGGCTGCCGAACTCCTCGCATACGAAATCGGTGTTCGAGGCTGTCGATGGCGAAGCAGCGGCGTGGGATCTGCATGTCGATTCCGACGGGGCACGTGCGGGAACCGTCGTCGATCTTCAGCTTTCCCGCCAATTCCTATACAGTGATCCAATGGAAGCGGCTGGGGAGGAAGTGAGCGAGCCTGCGATGGCTCTGGAGGAGGCGAGATGGATTGGTCAGGAAGTGTGGCTATAGTAACTGGGGGCGCAAGTGGAATTGGGGCGGCAACCGTGAGGGAGTTCGCAGCGTCGGGGAGCGCAGTCGCCCTATTTGACATCAACACCGTGCTGGGCAGGGAGCTGGCAGGCACTCTGCGTGCGGAAGGACAGACAGTCGAATTCTTCGATGTCGATGTGTCGGATGCCGATGCTTGTCGGCGGGCTGTCGAGGATTTTGTGGCTCGACAGGGCCGGCTGGACTGCCTGGTGAACAGCGCCGTCAGCTTCATCGGGAAAGGTCTGACCAGTACGGACGACGATTGGGATCGCTCGCTGGGTGTCAATGTGCGCGGCTGTGCAAATATGGCGAAGGCATGTTATCCGGCCATGCAGGCGGCAGGCGGGGGGGCGATCGTCAACATCAGCAGCATCTCCGGGCATATCGCGCAGCCGGATCGCTGGACCTACAATGCGACTAAAGGAGCCATTCTCGCGCTTACCCGCTGTCAGGCGCTCGATATGGCTCCTGCGAAGATACGTGTCAACGTTGTCAGTCCCGGCTGGACGTGGACGCCGGAAGTGGCCAAAGCGGCTGAAGGCGACCGCGCGAAGTGGGAGCCGGTCTGGGGGCGATTCTCTATGATGCGGCGGCTGGGCGAGGCCCGTGAAATCGCCCGCGCCATCCTGTTTCTGTGCAGCGAGGACGCGAGTTTTATCACAGGGGCCGAACTGCCTGTCGATGGCGGCTACATGGCGCTGGGCAGCGAGGGGCTGGGAGACCATTCCAGTTTCGCGGGCACAGCTTAACGCGGAACGCCCGCGGTCTTGTGAAGACAGGAGATCAGCGGGGAATCGATGATACCTTCGGCTCCGACGATGCGATTGTCGCACCCTCCGCCGCTTGCGCGGCCTGTCATGAGCAGTCCCTAAACATCTCTGCATACGATCTGTTCGAACTTCGAACAGATCGTACGATCAGTTCCGGATTTGGCCGGTGCCGCGCAGAATGGTTTTGTAGGTGGTGAGTTCCGTTAATCCGACGGGGCCGCGCGCATGCAGTTTGGCAGTGCTGATGCCGACCTCCGCACCCATGCCAAACTCAGAGCCGTCGGTGAATCGGGTGGAGGCGTTGACATAGACGCAGGCGGCATCGACCTCCCGCACAAACCTCTCAGATGCCGAGTAACTCTGTGTGACGATGGCTTCGGAGTGACCAGTACCGTAGCGGTCGATGTGGTCGATGGCTTCATCCAGCGAGTCGACGACGCGAATCGCCAGGACAGGGGCCAGAAACTCCGTCGCCCAGTCCGATTCATTGGCTTCCAGGGCGGCAGGGAACAGGGCGCGCACCCGATCGTCGCCGCGCAGTTCGATATGGGCAGCGGCGAAGCGGGCGCAGAGGCCAGGCAGGAGCGCCTCCGAAGCAGAGGAATGGACCAGCAGTGTCTCCATCGCGTTGCAGACGGAAGGCCGGGACACTTTGGCGTTGAACGCGATCTCCGCTGCTATCGTGAGATCGGCATCGGCATCGATGTAGGTATGGCAGTTGCCGCCCAGAGAGGCCAGGACAGGCACGGTCGCGTTGGCCAGGATGCTCTTCTTCAGCCGTTCGCCGCCGCGCGGGATCAGCAGATCGACCAGGCCTTCCGCCTGCATGAGCGCCACCGCTGCGTCGCGATCGGTTGTCTCGATGAACTGCAGGGAGTTCGCGGGCAGTCCGGCGCGTTCGCCCGCCGCCGCCAGCAGGCGGGCCAGAATCGTGTTCGATCGAATCGCCTCGGATCCTCCGCGCAGGATGACGGCATTGCCCGCTTTCAAACACAGACTGGCCGCATCTGCGGTCACGTTGGGCCGGCTTTCGTAAATGATCCCGATGACGCCCAGCGGCACCCGCACCCGCTGCATCTCTAAACCGTTTGCGAGCCGGCCGCCGCTCAGAACCTGACCGACCGGATCCAGAAGCGCCGCAACCTGCTGCAGGCCCTCGGCCATGCCCTGAATCCGCGCATCGTTCAGCATCAGTCTGTCGAGGAGCGTGTCCGAAAGCCCGCTCTCACGTCCCGCAGCCAGATCCGTCGCATTCGCTTCCTTAATCGGGGCTGCGTTTGCCAGCAGGGCATCTGCCATTGCCGTAAGCGCTGCATTCTTCGTCGCCGTATTCACGGCGCTCAAGAGGCGGGCGGCCATCTTCGCCCGCCGCGCCATTTCCAGAACCGTGGTGTTCATAGTCGGTTGGACTCTCGCTTTCAGAGATCGCCTTCGATAGTTCTCCCATTATATCATACACACCTGTCCGCAAGGCCTATTGCTGGAAGCGGTCAGTAAGCGGGATAGATCGACTTGAGAACGGAGAACCAGGGCCGTTTGAGGCGTTCGTAGATCTGGTGTTTCACGTGTCCATCCGCCCAGAGAGTGGTCGCCCCGTTGCGATGCAGCAGGTGGAAATGGTCGCGGTAGGCGCCGGCGGGAGGAGTGGCGAGCCAGTCGGGAAGCTGCAGGAAATCGCAGAGAGGGCGCGGATTGAAGTGTTCCCAGCACAGCAGCGTCTCTGAGGGCTGTTCGAGCTCCGCGTCGGACGACGCCAAAGCGACTTCCAGTCCTGTGGAGGGATCGAAAGTCTGCGCCCTGTAGCTGGGGCTGTACTCGTTTCCCTGGGCTGCGGGATTGGCCGTGTAGTAGGCGGACGGCAGATAGATATTGAACTCGTTGAGCGCATAGGCCGTCTGCCAGCCACCGGGCATACTGGGGCAGCGTTTCATACCGTCGCTTTTGATGTAGGGGTCGAGCAGGCCGGGATGGGGCGGATGCAGCGCTGGTTTGGTCATGTCGCCGGGATCGGGGCCATTGTTGTTGTCGTAACCGATCCAGGGCATGATCCAGGTAAAGGATGCGTCGGGTCTCCCGACGGTCGTGGCAGGGAACCACGTTTCGTCGTAGTCGCTGACGTACATTCGCCCCGCCATACCCAGCTGCCGCATATTGCTGGCACACACCGTCTGGCGGGCGTTCTCGCGCGCCTCCGAGAAGACCGGAAACAGGATGGCGGCAAGAATGGCGATGATCGCGATCACGACGAGAAGTTCGATGAGCGTGAAGGCGCACTTTAGTCGGAGCATTAGGAGATCTCCTGTGGAAAAGGACCGGTCTGCTCCTCCCACGAGGCTGGCCGGTGCAGTGCGAGTCAGTCTCGCAGTTCGACAAGCGCGGGAGGAACTCCTGCGAAAAAGGCTAAATTAGCAAAAGCAAGTCAGGCAAAGTGCCAACCATGCGGGCAGGAAGGCAATAGTGGAATGAGTTCTGAGCGAGAGAGTATGCTTTCCGAGACACAGAGGGAGCGGCTGCTGACCTGTCGTGCAGGCTGGGAAGAGGATGAGAGCGAAGAAAGGCTGGAACGGCTGCGCCGGCGTGAAGAGGATGTCGAGATGCTTCGCGCGGTTGCGGAGCTGCTGCAGGAGACGCGATTCGCGGAAGGGCATGGGCTGAACCATGCGGAGATGACGTGGCTGCTGACACTGGTGCGTGTGCTGGGGCCGAATCCGAGCCTCGACGCGCGGCTGCTGCGAACCCCAGGGGAGCCGGATGCCTTCAGCCACGATCTGCGTGAACTGCTCTGCGGAAAGGCAGACCTGGCTTTGCGCCTGCGCGTCTTCCTCTCCCGCCGAGCGGTAGCGGGTCAGACCGCGACTCAGCTGCTCTGTGCCGTCTTTCCGACCGAGCAGCCGTTCGTGACTCAGCGAGGAACACGCGCCCTGGAACTCTCGCCGGATCAGCGCGATGCGGCGCTTCAGACGGCGCGGCATTGTTATGATCTGCCGGCGTCTGGGACGGTCACGGGCAGAGACGGTATTCCGGACAGCGACCCGACTCTGCGGCTGCTGGCGCAGAGCGTCGTCTATCGGGAGGTGCGTGAAGTCGTTGCGGCTCCGGACTATGTAGAGGTGCATCGTCTGCTGACCGAGTGTCTCGCCGCCGCACCGCACCCTCGCCGCACCGTGTCCCGTGTTCTCTATGTACCCCGTTCGACGCCGTCTGCAGCTGTCAGAGAACCGGCAGCGCCGCAGTACGACCTGCCAGCAGAACCGGAGGCTGAGGCGGCATCCGCGATACCGCCCGGTCCCGAAATAGGCGGTGTTCGGCATCGCGATGTGCTTCGGAGGCTCGAAAACTATGTTGCCGGCCAGGGTTTTACGTACCCTGAAGGGACCGTGCGGGATCTCTATATCAGTCTGCAAACCAAGCCGTTCTGCATTCTGGCCGGCATCAGCGGGACGGGCAAGACACGCCTCACCTCGCTCTTTGCCGAGGCATTGACTGCAGATGCGGACACACAGTATCGTCTGCTGCCCGTTCGCCCCGACTGGGCGGATTCGACGCCCGTGCTCGGCTACGTCAACCTCCTGACTCCTGGGCCGGAAGGGCGCGGCAGGTTTGTCTCGACGCCATTCCTGGATTTCGTGCGGCGCGCGGCGCAGCCGGAGAATGCCCACCATGCCTACTTTCTATGCCTGGATGAGATGAACCTGGCGCGAATCGAGCACTACTTTGCGGAAGTCTTATCGGCAATGGAGACGCCGACGCGGGAGCTGCTTCTGCCGGACGGACGGACACTGCGTCTGCCCGCCAATCTGTTCCTGACCGGAACCCTCAATCTCGACGAAGCGACGCATTCGCTCTCCCGAAAGGTGCTGGACCGCGCGAATACCCTCGTGCTGCGGGAGGTAAGTCTGCGGGCGGAAGAGGCAGCAGAGGCGGCATCGGAGCCGGCTGGAAATCTGACATCGGAGCTGTGTCAGGCCGCGTTTCTGCATGCCCGCTCGCGAACGGTTGCGGCGGCACGAACGAAACTTCACGGCCTGAGCCCAGCGGCATCGGATTTTGTCGAACAGGTCATCGACATACTCTCGGAAGCCAACGCCATACTGGAACCCCACGGACTGCACTTTGCCTATCGCATTCGGGACGAGGTTTTGCGCTACTGCGCCAACAGCTTCGATATCGACGGAATCGGTTTGCTGACACAAACGCCGGACGCCGCCGGCGCAGACAATCTTCAATTCGCTCTGGACCTGCAGATAGTGCAGAAGGTGCTGCCCAGGCTCTCCGGCACTCGTGAGAACCTGGAACAGCCCGTGCGCGGCCTGCTGCTATGGGCCAAGCGTTGGCACCTCGACCGTACCGCGCGCAAACTCGAGAGAATGATCCGGCGTCTGGATCGGGATGGTTTTGTTACGTTCGAAGAGGTTTGAACGGAGGTTCCCGTTTATGACATGTCAGTTCTGCCGCGCAAAATCTGCTGTTTCGCAGACGCATTCGGCAGAGGGTCTGGTTTACAATGAAGGCGGCCCGTGTGAGATGTGCGCATCGAGGTGCGAACGGATTTACACGGTTCCTGATGACGGCCTATTCTAAACATTGGCGGCGTTCACATTTCAGCCCCGTCCCGAAGCGCGAACCTCGACCTGGAGAAGTATTTATGGCGATCCTCGATCCGGCCACTGTCCGCTCTTCTAAAGACCTGACACTCGACGACCTGCTCGTCTATTCGGCTTCTCAAAAGGCCTCCGACATTTTTCTGAAAGTCGGCTCTCCGCCCAGCATGCGGATACTCGGGCGGATCGTAAAGCCGCCTCTGCCGGTTCTGGATGCAGAAGATACCCTGCGCCTTGCCTGCGAGCATATGACCCCTGGAATGCGCGAGCAGTTCGCCCGAACGCATGAGATGAACCTCTCTTTTTCCGTGCCGGACGTGATCCGCATTCGGCAGAACGTCTACCAGGAACGCGACAACGTCGCGACGACCTGCCGCCTGATTCCGCTGAAGGTTAAATCGCTCGACGAGATCGGAGTCCATTCGCAGGCGATCCGGACGATGACCAGCCAGCCGAATGGGCTCGTGCTCGTCACCGGGCCGACCGGGTCCGGGAAAACGACGACGCTGGCCGGTATGATCGACTATATCAACGAGACACGCCCCGTCAACATCGTCACGATGGAAGATCCCATCGAGTATGTCTACTCCGACAAACAGGCTCTGATCAGCCAGCGCCAGATCGGGGTCGATACGGACAGCTTCGCGGAGGCGCTCAGACAGGTCTTACGGCAGACGCCGGACGTGATCCTGATCGGCGAAATGCGCGACATGGAGACGATCGATATCGCGCTGGAGGCAGCCGAAACCGGGCACCTGGTGTTCGGCACGCTCCATACGGCCAGCGCTCCGGAGACCCTCGATCGCATCTCCAATATGTATCCGCCGCACGAGAGACCGATGCTCTGGCTGCGCATTGCAGGGAGTCTGCGGGGGGTCGTCTCGCAGAAACTGGTCAAAAAGGCCGATGGAAGCGGACGGGTGGTGGCACAGGAGATCATGGTGGCGTCACCGACGATTGAAAAACTGCTCAAAGACGGCAGCGCCTCCGATCTCTATTCCGCGATACGCCAGGACGGACTGAAGCCTTTCTGGGGGATGCAGACGATGAATCAGGCGCTGGAGGGTTATGCTGCGGAAGGGATCATTACCGAAGAGGACGCTCTGGCCAAGGCGGGAAATGTGACCGAACTCAAGCAAAACCTCCGTCAGGCCGCGCAGATGCGCCCTGAACGAGGCATTGCAGAAGAGAGTGCCGAGGAAGAGTGCGGTCTGACCCAGCTCGCCGCTGTGTCAGCGGCGCTGCCTTCAGGCCCCGCGCGGAATACGTTTGCAGAAGTAGGCGGCAGCTAAACCAAACGACAGACACTGCACAGCGCTCGAAAGTCCGGTCTCAAAGCCGAACTTTCGAGCGTTCAATAACGTTTCTAGCCGAAAAGACAGCATTTCGAAAGGGACTCTCCCCGTAGAATCACCTGATAAGTTCCTTCGTCGCTGGGAGACGAATCCGCTCTGTGAAGAGACCGCGCTGAACGGTGCCAGCGGGACCAGAGATGACACGAGCGCTGCGAGGATGCGCAGGGCGGATGTTTGGGGAGAGGGAGTGCTTCATGTCTGCGGTACAGTCCGAACTGTTTGAAACACATACTGAATTGCGCGATGCACCTGCCGCCGAACGGAATTGGCCTGCAGACGATTTCCTGCTGGATGCCTATTCGCAGGCCGTGACGCATGCCACGGAGAAGGCCAGTCCTTCTGTTGTCTATATCGAAGTCGAACAACGGGCGAGCGGGCGGCATCCACAGGGCCGGGAGATGCGCGGAAGCGGATCCGGGTTCTTGTTTACCCCGGATGGCTTTATCCTGACGAACAGCCATGTCGTTCACGCTGCGGCACATCTCCATGTAACGCTCGCCGATGGCCGAAGGGTCCGTGCAGAAGCGATCGGAGAAGATCCGGATACCGACCTGGCGGTCATACGCATCGATGCGCCCGACCTCGTGCCAATGCAGCTGGGTGACTCCGACAAAGTAAAAGTCGGCCAGGTGGCGATCGCCATAGGAAACCCTTACGGATTTCAATACACCGTGACTGCCGGCGTTGTCAGCGCCCTGGGACGTTCGTTACGATCGCAGTCGGGGCGGATGATGGACAACATTCTGCAGACGGACGCCGCGCTCAATCCCGGCAGTTCCGGCGGTCCTCTCATCACAGTCCTGACCGAAAATCGGATCGGCGTGGAAGGAAACCTGACTGTTCTCCGCCAGGGCGAAATCCGCAGGCACTCTATCGTCCCGGAAGAGTCCCATCGCGGGAAATGATGCCCGCATTATGTTGTTGAACCGTGAGCGGGGCTGCCTGACTCCCTCCTCCTTGCCGACGCGGGAAGGCGGAGGGAGCTTCCATTTTAAGGGGTTGTTTTCAGCGCCATCTCCAGCACATTGAGGCTCTGCCAGAGAATAGGTTCGGGGATGTTGAGAGGCGGGATCAGACGGATAGCGGCGTTGTCGGTGTCCGGGCTGCCGATTTTGGCACCGCAGGTGAGGAGCAGCAGGCCTTCAGCGCGGCAGCGGAGTTTCACGGCTTCACAGCGTGCGTAGTCGGGACTGCCTGCTGTATCGCGCAGTTCCACGCCGAGCATCAGGCCATTTCCGCGTACGTCGACGACGCCATATTTTCCGACCAGCGGACAGAGGCGGGACTTGACAGCCTCTCCAAGCCGGGCGGAACGCTCGACCAGACCTTCACGCTGGATGACGCGCAGGGCAGCCAGGCCGGCGGCGCAGGCGAGGGGATTGCCGCCGAAGGTGGTGCCGTGTTCGCCCGGCTGCCAGCGGCCCATGAGCGACTGAGGCGCGGCAACTCCCGCGAGCGGCAGCCCGCCTCCGACCGCTTTGCCGAATACGGTGATGTCCGGCACGATGCCTAAATGCTCGAATCCGAACCAGCGGCCTGTGCGGCCAAAACCGGACTGAATCTCGTCTGCGATCAGGAGGATGCCATGCCGGTGGGTCAGGTTCCGAAGACGCTGCGCGGCTTCCGGGGTCATCGGCACATATCCGCCTTCGCCCTGCTGCGCTTCGAAAAACACAGCCGCCACTTCGTCACCGATGGAGTCGAGCAGGCGCTCCAGACTGGTGACGCAGCAGGCCGACCGCTTGAGGTCGCACCCGCTGCAGTGCGGAGCGGCGGCATGGTGAATGTGGGTGCGCAGGGGCGCGAGGAACGGCTCGTACGCTGCCCAGTGGGCCGACTTCGACCGTGACAGCGCCGAAGCGAAGAGGGTGCGCCCATGGAAAGCGCCCTCGAAGGCGATGAACCGCTTCCGGCCCGTCGCTTTCAAGGCCAGTTTCGCGGCAGCGTCGATCGATTCGCTGCCGCTGTTCATCAGCAGGAACGTCCACTCCTCCGGCCCGCCGATCGCCTCTGCAAACCGCTCCCGCAGAAACTGTGCCAGCTCCAGCTGCGGCACATGCCGCATGATGTCCGAGACATGCAGCACCTTGGCCGCCTGCGCCGTGATCGCAGCCACGACCTCCGCGTGACCGTGCCCGCACGCGTGGACCGCGATGCCGCCCGTGAAGTCCACGAACTCCCTGCCGCCATAGGTCTGCACGGTAGTGCCTGACGCTGCGTGCGCCACCTCTTCGGTCTCGAACCCTACGACCTCCGCCAGCAGGCGGGCCGCATTCAGCTCCAGAATGCGCTGTTCCGTTAACATGATTCTTTCTCCCTAACGATAAAGCAACCGGGTGACCTGTTTGAATAGATCGCCTGCGTTAGGGAGGTGGGTAGGTGGCAGCGATGACAAGCTGCTCGAAGGTCATACTAAAACGGTTTCTCACGAGACCTGCGTGTCGATCTGAGCGCGCACCAGCTCGGCGGACTCGGCGAAGTTGATATAGACGGACTTCCACTCGGTGCA
>JAYTGR010000274.1:0-15318 GCA_043733205.1 Chthonomonadaceae bacterium | reverse complement strand
GAGTCATTCCGCATTCGTAAGAGGACGATTTGTAACTGGAAGGCTTTTTGGGGCCGAGTATGGCGGAGGCGACCACCAGACCGATGGCAATCGTGGCGGCGAGAATAATCATCACCAGAAGCGGAATATAGTTGCTCATTGAACCCAATGCCTCCACGCATGATATGCCACAGCAATGGTTTGTTGTCCGGCTGGCAGAGGGATAAGCGCGCATTTGCCGCGTTACTTTTCCTGTCGTTCCGACGCACTGTGAAATTTACCACAATCCCGGCTCTGAAGTCAATGTACCCGAGCAACGGATCTAACTTTTTTCCTGAAACCGCTGTGTAGGACAGCAATACGCGCATATCCTGGCTTAGAGTTCTAGCTCGTAATGCAGAGCCGCATCTACTTCCTTCATTATCTCGCGACCCAATTCACCAATCCAGTCTTCCAATCGATTCTGATCGAGAGTGAGGAATTGGGCGCAGTTGACATGCCCACCGCGCGGCAAGTTACCGTCACCCTGCGACAATATAACCGTAAAAGGATAAACTCTTGGTAAGGCGGCGCTGCTGATAGCCACAACAACTGCATAGGGCGAAAATTGGTTACCGCGATCATTTTGAACGATAAGGGCTGGACGCCGCCCAGCCTGTTCTGCACCCCGCCAAAGATATCCTAAATTCCTGCCGACAGGAATGCTGCTTTCAAACGTACGGGCGAACTATACTTAAGGTGCACATTCCAGTTTGGTCCATCCGTAGAGGTAATGGTCGCGCTGCTCCGCTAAATCAGGCGGCATCGACATATTGCACCTCCTGTGCCTATTATACCGCAATTGATCTGCCCAACCCGGCAGTATGGGGGCAGGTCAGGGAGTTTCGAAGGCGGCGGAGATGCGGACGAACTCTTCGAGGCTGAGGGTTTCGCCACGGCGGCTGCCGTCGATTCCGGCGCGTGCCAGAAGCGCTTCGGCCCGTTCGCGGTCATTTACAGTAAAGCCAAGATCGTAGGAGGCGGGCGCGCGCATCAGGGCGTTCAGGAGGGTCTTGCGGCGCTGGCCGAACGCGGAACGGATCAGGCGGAACATCCGCTCTTCATTCTCTACCGCTACCGTTCCCGGCACGACCGGGTCGAGCGCGAGGATCGCGGAGGTGACTTCCGGAGAGGGCAGGAAGACCGTGGGAGGCACGATGCCGCAAAGTTCTGCGCGGGCATGGTACTGCACATAGAGCGACATCGACCCGCAAGCGTCGGAGCCGGCTTTGGCCACGGCCCGCTGCGCGAACTCGTTCTGCACCAGCAGCACGATGCGTTTGATACGCTGTTTGTTGGTCAGCAGGATTTCGAGCAGAGGGGACGTGATGTAATAGGGAATGTTGGCGACGACGACACCCGGAAGATCTCCGAATGCGGCCGCGAACAGAGCTTCGAGATCCAGCTTCAGGAAGTCGGCATAGACGACGTTTACATTGGGAGTGTCCTGGAGTGTTTCGGTGAGAATCGGTTCGAGATGACGGTCGATCTCGACGGCGGTGACGAAGGCGGCGGCACGAGACAGCGCGAGGGTCAGGCCCCCGAGGCCGGGGCCGATTTCCACGACACGATCGTCGGGCGAGAGGTTGGCCGCCCGAACGATCTTGTCGAGAGTATTGCGATCACAGAGGAAGTTCTGTCCGAGCCGTTTTTGGGCGCGGATTCCGTGGGTGCGCAGCAGATCACTGGCCTGTTTGGGTGAAGTAGGGTCGATCATTATGAGGTGCGTTTCAATCCTCGCCCGGCGTGCTGTCAGGGCGCAGCCAGTACGGATGTGCTTCGCTCCTCCTCCCTAATCCAGAATGTGGACGCGCACGGCCTTCATGTTCTGAACGCCCTTTGCATCGTGTTGCGAATCGATTCCGAGGTCGATCCGGTTACCTTTGATCGCACCGCCCGTGTCGGCGGCGACTGCGTAACCGTAGCCCTCGATGAACAGCCGAGTGCCCAGTGGCACGAAATGCGGGTCGACAGCTACGACACCATAGCCGCCTTTCAACCCGGTAAACGTGCGTCCTGAGCCCGATCCCCCACAGTTGTAGGGATCGTAGGTGGTGGCGACCATGGTCACCATACGCCTGCCGGAAAAATAACCACGCGAGGGCAGAGACACTTGGCGGCCCTCTTCGATGATTTCCGGTCGAGACGGTTTGAGAATGCGTGAATGAACGATTTCCCGGCGGAGTTCGACGCCATCAGGCCGTGTATAGACCTGAAGCGTGGACTCTTTTTCGCCGTTCTTGCCGTTCTGTACGGTTCGGCTTGTACCGCTACGCAGTTGGGATGTTGCCTTCCTTAAGGTGGAATAAGGAATCGGCTCACGCAGAACGAGTTTCCTGACCGGAGCGGCCGTCGAGGCCGCTGCGGAGAGACTTGCACTGCGCTGGCTGTCCGGAGCCTGGGGTGAACCGAGCAGAGGATGGGCCAAAATCATCAGACTGATTCCAGCTCCCCCCACGAGGAGAACCCGCAGACGGACAGTGGATGCGAGGGACAAATTGTCCTCCTTTCCATTCCGACTTAGACACCGATCGGATGCCTGTTTGGTTGATAAACCTCCAGTGACTGCTTTGCAAAGGCCAGCGCAAACGGTTCGCAGGAGATCTGCCTGACGAACGGAGGGCAGTCTGACACATATCAGAACCGCCTGTCAAGTCACGACAAACAGACATAAATGCACGTTTTCACAACTCGCTGTTACTTGTTGCCGCTGATTGTAACTCCCCGATAGGCAAAAAAAAGTGGCAAATACGTAAAATGATACAGATTAACACTTATACAAGTCTACTGTAATGGCACAATAGACCTAATGCAGAAGCAGCAGACGGTCCTCACGAATTTAGCACTTGGCATCGCACTACACCTCGCGAAGGCCGTTCAGAGCGCGCTTTTGTCGGAAGTGGTCCAGACGCCCCGCGAGGCCAACTATCGGGTCGCGACGCAGATCGCAACCGATATGCTCGCAGTGGAAGGGCTGAATGCGCTGAGCCAAATGCAGGCCAGTGAACTGATCCGCGCGTTAAACGACCGGAATTCGGTGCGGTCTGCGGCCGCTTCCTAAACACAGAAATTCCCATAGCGAAACCAGCCCTCGGAAGTTTCTTTCCGAGGGCTGGGAGTTGTTTCGAGCGGCGAAACGACTATTTATTGAAGGCGAAACTCTTGAGGAGTTTCTCGAGGACGGGGCGGCGGCTGCCGAAGTGCGTGGCTCCTGTTCTGGCGCTCAGGACGTAAGCCTTCCCGTTTCGAACGAAGAGCAGCACCATAGACGTCGTCTTAGTTCCGGGATGACTCATGTCGAGACCAGTAAAAGTGATCATCTTCGCAGGGAGCGAGTCTACGGTCAGCGTCACCGGTTCCGTCAGAACGGCGTGCTGATAGTGCGCATCGACGTCGTCGCTGATCGTTTTCAGGACATCGTCAACGGTCTTGTCCTTGACCGGCATGACCGCGACAGCAAGGCGTTCGATGCTGTCGTCTTCCGGCTGAAAATAGTTGAGGCCATTGGTGCCTTCTGCCGCGGTCGGAACATTATCCCGTTTCCAGTCACTCAGGCAGCTTACCTGCCAGCCGTGGGAGTCACGATAGGCTTTCATGGGCGGATAGACACCGCTCCAAACCTCAGCGTAGGTCGTGTACTGGACATGCTGCATCACCATCTCCTGCGGCGCTGCCGAGGGAACCTTCGGTTCGGCAGGCTTGGGATCGGCTGCCTTCGGATCGACCGGCTGCGGTTCGGCATTCTTTTGTGCCGGCGCTTTTGGATCGGCCGCCTTCGGATCTGCAGTCTTGGCATCGACAGTCTTGGGATCTGCGGCTTTCGCATCCGGTGCTTTCGGTTCCACAGGCTTAGGAGCCGCAGCTTTCGGATCGACCGGCTGTGGCTCGGCAGGCTTGGGTGCCACTGCCTTCGGATCGATGGCTTTCGCGTCCGCAGCTTTCGGATCGACTGCCTTGGGATCGACGCCCTTTGGTGCCGCAGGTTTCGGAGCGGGAACCTTATACCAGACATCGAAAGTGTATTTGGTGGTGGCGCGGGGGGTGTCCGTCATCGACGTTTTGCCGGTGACGACGACACCTTTGCCGAAACGCCCGCCGGAGAGCAGTACCTTGTCCCCGGTAAAGTACCATTTCAGTGTGATGGGTTTGCCGGGAGTGACGTATGCCGGTTCGACGGCGACGGCATCGGCCGCGCGTGCATTCTGAACGCTGCAAAGGGAAAACAGGGAGGATCCAGCCAGAAGAAACGTGGCGATTCTACGCATTTGTGTCGCTCCTCGAAGAAGTATGGTTGGTCGGGTCTGTTCGCCGTCGGGGGATGATCGGATTGCGCCTCTGATCAGGCGGGTCACTTCTATTATAGACTAATCTAAGGGCTGGATGTAACAATTATCGCTGTCTGCGCATAAACTGTTTTTCTTACCGTGCAGGCAAATCATAGCAGAAATGTCATTTCGGCCCCGTTCCCCGTATCACCGTGATCGAGTAGGGCGGCAGGGGAAGGGACGTTTTCTGACCGACCGATGCGCGCTGGATGCGTTCCGGCGGCCGATTCGGATCGGCGTAGCCGTCCTTTCCCCTGGGATGCCACACATACTGACGTGCAGAGTATTGATATTCCGTCGCCTGACCCGTCAGATAGGCAGGCGGATATCCGTCCTTCCCTTCGAATGCGATCTGCACGGTATGGGCCTGTCTCGGATCTTTGTTGAGCAGCAGCAGCGCCCATGACCGGTCAGGACGGCGGACAGCGTAGGCCGTGATAAGAGGCTGCCCCTTCTCGTTTTTTAAGGCGCAGTCGGCGGCAAAGAGCGTATGCAGGCCGTCGCCCGGCAGTGCCCACTCCTGGGTGAGCAGACGCGCTCCGTAGTAAGCCGCCAGCGGGCGGAGGATGTGGCTCTGTTCGTCCGCCTGAAACAGCGTGAGATTGCCCCAGGATAGGCAGTCGGTCGTCTCATTCAGCAGTTCGACGGGTTCATAGCCGTAAAAATAGGCGGAGCTGCCCCCAAGCGTCAGAAACTGCGCGACGATCTCCGCGTTGAGAATGGCTCCTGCCATATCGACTTCGGGCGCTCCTGCCAGGGAAGAGTAGCCGTACTCCGAGATGATCCAGGGAATGGCAGGGTCCAGGCCGCTGCGCTTCAGGCGGATCAGAAGCGACGACAGCCATTCGGGAGCGATGGCGAGCTGAGGTGCGGTAGGCACGCAGATATTGTCGAACGGATACCACTCGAACGAAAAGAAACGCAGATCGGATGCATGCCCGTGGGACTGCAGGGCCTTCAGAAAGCGATTGTACCAGGAGTTGTTGCCGTGCGCATCGGGCCAGGTCACATAGTCGTAGACATTGGTTTGAAAGCCGGGGCCTCCCAGCTCCAGGGCCGGGTCTGCGGCGTGAAGAGCGGCGGCGAACTCCATATAGAGCGCCGCGTAGTCCTCCGGTGAGATATTCTGGCCGTCCGGCTCCTCGCCCATCTCTACCCGTTTGACATTATAGCCCTGTGCTTTGAGGTATTCGATCTCTGCGACGGCGTTTTCGGGCGTATCGTAGAGCGGCGCGACCGGAACCATGACGGGCAGAGCATGCGTGAGCGGACCGCGAAACACGAGATCGAAACCGGGCTGCTCGACATCCGGATCTCTGTCGGCCGCAGTGTGCCAGGGATCGGTCGATGACGTATAAGTCAGTGTCTGGGTGTGGCCGGTCCTGCCGTGTTTGAGCATGTCCGTAAAGCGTCCGCCTGCCAGCCTGCCGATATAGACCTCACGCAGCGCATAGCCCAGCCCATCGCGCACATCCGCAGAGCCTGCAGGTGCGGTTCCGGAGCCTGCCGTCATTTGAACCCGGAGGAAGCGGACAGGAACGGGCTGCGGAGCGAACTGAACGGTGACGTCTCCGCCATGACCGTTCTGTACCGAGCCCAGGAGAAAGGGCGCCCAGTGACTGACATGGCTGCCCGGGCCTTCGTGTTCGTTGAGAAAGATCGGGTCCGAACCCGTGAAGTACTCGATAGAGTACGAAACCGCGTAAGGGGTGCCCCAGAGCAGACGAATCGCGTTGACCGGCCCGGTCTCCCGCAGGTCGAGCACCACCCACTGCGGATGCAGCGCGTTATCTTCCCCCGTGAAATGTTTGTCGAGGTAGGGATTGCTTTTCCAAAAGCTGTCGGCATCGCCATCGGTCAGACGCGAATAGCCCTGGTTGTTAGCCTGATCGATCGAGTTGCCTCGGCGTGGAAGCCGATATCCATTACAGAGCCGAATAGGAGCCCCAGGAGTGGCGGAGGAGGTCCAGTAGCCCTGCTTATGGGCGGCGTCCGACCATCTCCCTACCGGATTCCAGTGCCATGCTTCCACGGCCAGTTCGGTGCGCAGCCGATAGGTCAGCGGTTTGAACCCTGCAGTCAGCATCGCCTTCAGATTCGCAGGAGTATACATCGGCGCGATGCTCCCCTTCTCATGTCCATCGACACCGGCGCCAAAAGCCTCGGACGGGCGAAATCGACCCACCGAACGGTCTGTATGAACCGTGACGACTATCGGAGCCGAACTCCCCGTCTTCGCAGACGTCTGAGCCTCGGCGGGACACATAACAGCGGTCAGCAGCAGGGCGATATCGAACAGGAAAAGGCACAGGGATTGGCGCATAGTTGATCCTGGAAAATTGATAGACGAGGCATACCATCGACCAGTTTACCTTACAGTCCGTCGGTCCTGCAACCTGCACAGATCCAGGTGCGACTCTTCGGAGAGGAGAACCGAACGGGAACGTCGAAAATGACGGCGGAGTTGGCGATTACTTACATGGTGGGAACGGAGAGCGAAGGGCAGTGAACAAACAGGCAAACACATTGGTACCGGAGACATCCACACAAACCGGAACGACTGCAGCACGGGATACGGCTGCCGGGCTGGCTCCGCAGACGGTCCATGCGTGGTCGCTCTGGCTGATGGGCCTGCTGATCCTCCTCGCCGCTGCGGCCGTGTGGTTCGCGTTTCGCATGCAGACCAATCGCGCGTGGCGGACGTTCGCCGCGCAGATCAAAGGAGAGTTTCGACCCCGCAGTCTGATGTCACCTGACGTTCTTACGGCGACGGTTCGCGGTCGGGGATATATGCTGGAGACGGCGACGAGCAGTGAGGACGATGCGCCGTACTACCACACCAAGGCGAGTATCCCGATCAAAAATTCGGCTGGTTTTGTTATGGGACTGCGGCGCAAGAGCATGCTGGAAGAGGCGCAGTCCCGGAAAGAAGTTTCCGTCATAGACTTCGGAGACGCCGAGTTCGGACGCCGCTTCTTTGTCGTGAGCAACGATCCGGAGGCGGTCGGCGCAGTCCTGACGCCCGAAGCACGCCGGGAACTCAATCGTTATCACGATGTCGAGATCTACGCCCGCCTCGGTACGCTGGAGTGGCGGCGATCCGGTGAAGTCAATTCGCTGCCGTGCATCGAACGGCTGACCAACTTGATTTTGGATATGGGCGAAAGCATCGACAAACTGCCGGCGCGGCCCCGAACGCTCTCCGAACGGCTGGCGGACGAAGCTCTCATTCAAAAGGGGGTTTAGCAGAACGGCAGAGTTGCGCAAAGGTCCGTTTTTGAGATCGGGCGGGCGGAAGCAGGAGAACGCGAAAAAAAGTGTAAAGATAGTATTATCTGGTCTTTAGCAAAGGATCATAGCTGGGCGATAAGGGTGGTGTACAGGGCGTTCGCCAACGCCGGTAACACTTTAGACGCAGTCCCGGCTGCGTAAATCTACACGATGGAGGTGGCGGAATGATAACAGTAGTGATGACGGGTCTTGGAAAAAATCGCATTCTCGCCTTCTCCGCCGTGTGGAACTGTCTTTGACCGCTTGACGGTCGAAGCGATCCTCTCGGATTAAGCCTCTTCTTCAAGGGTGTGAGGTCGTGCCGCAGCGAACGCTGCGCGCCGATCCTGACGCCTGACTAAGACGGAGCCAGCGGTGGAGAAACCGACGGCTCTTTTTTCGTTTCAGTCTGCTCTTGAAGAGAGGTTTCGTAATGCACCCACTATTAGAGCGGGAAGTCGAGGATCGCCTCGACAGCGCCCGTATGCTGGACACAATCAAATCACGTATCGAAAAGATGGCGGCCTATTTCGGACGCCAGTGCGGGGTGGATGCCGACGATCTGCGTCAGGAAGCCTGGGTTGCCGTCCTGGAGACCCTGCCGAATCTGGACCCAGCCGTGGGATCGCCGGAGCAGCATCTCCTGAAACGAGCCCGTTGGCGGATCCTCGACTCTATTCGCTGGCAGCGCCGCCGACAGCATCTGGCTCTGACCGATCTGGAGCTGAACTCGGCGTCTTATCTGGACCCGCACAGCGATATAGACCTGGCCGAACTCCAGTCCCGCCTGACGCCTATCCAGAAACGCATCCTCCGCGGTCTGCTGGAAGGTTACACGTGGCGGGAGGTGGGGGACATCGTCGGATGTACGTCCGCCAATGTCGCCTATCACGTGCGGCGTATCCGTCAGGTCTATCTGGTACTCGACAGTGCAGAGTAGTGTCCCTGCCAAACCGCGCCGCCCGGCTCAATGCCAATTGAGCCGGGCAGCGTTGTTTTTGGGCGCTCCTGCAGGAGAAGCCCTGCTGTGGCGCGAACAATCCGGCGGCAATGCTGGTATAATCAACCCCGTTCGTGCCTCTACACTACACCAATAGACAGCCGTTTACCGAGCAATCCGTCGGGAAGGAATTCTTTTGTTTCCTTATGCACCGCATCGACCTCTCTGGTTCACTCTTTTAGGCGCGCGTCGTTCCCCAAAACTGCTTCTGTCGAATGCAGGTGTCGTGGCCGGGCTGTTCCTCGCCATCGCGCCGACGGCCGCCCAGGAGCCGAAATCCGGACCTTCGACGGACACTCCTGTGGCGAACCCGGCTGCCGCTCCCGTGCAGGAGCCGACGCAGCCGAAAGAGGACAAACCGGAGTCGGACAAACTGACAAAAGATGGCAAAGAAGGCACGGACCCCGCCGGCAAAAAGGCGGTCTCCGTTTCCGGACTGCTGCAGACGTGGTATGGCAATGGGCTGGGGGATACGCTCGGGGGAGCTCTGCCCGGAATGCAGACGCCGCAGGGGCGTAACTACGGAACGGGAGGGCGTGACGCACTTCGATTTCGGCGGGCGCAGGTCTCCCTGTCGGGAAACCCGGTCGATCGGCTCGATTACCGTGTCATGTTCGATGTCGCCGCTCCGAACCTGCTGCAGGATGCCTGGGTCGGGTACGGGTTAGGCCGGCATGCGCGCATCGAACTGGGCCGGCAGAAAACCGGTCTGAGCGAGGAGGGCAGCCGTCCTGACGACCAGCTGCTCACGATCGCCCGTTCTGTCATGAACGAGGATCTGCCGGTCACCGCGGGCCGTGTCGGCGATGTGCGGGCGACCGGCGCCGCAGTTCGCTTTCAATTTACGGACGTACATGGCTTCGTCGGGCTGTGGAACAGTCTCGGTGACACGCAGGGGCTCACCTTTGGGGGCGATCAAAAATTCATCGACGGCGCTCTCTCTCTCGATGTCGTTCAGCACCTCACGCTGGGTGTGTGGGGCGGCAGAAGTGTCGGTGGCTCGGGAACCGTGGAAGACAGAGAGCGCAGCGGCGTCACGCTGCTCTATCGTAACGGTAAACTTTTTTTCGAGTCGGAAGTCGCCTATACGCGCGACTATGCGGCCGGAGCGCCCGGTCCGGGAAAGGCCGGGAGTCTCGCCCGCGGTGGCTATCTCCTCGCTGGCTATCGTCTGACGCCACAATGGCAGATCGTGGGGCGCTACGACAACTGGGATCCTGCCAAACAGACCCATTTCACCGGCGTTGCGACCACCGAAAGCGGCATCGCCATTCCCATGTCCAATCACAAGCTGCGGGAATATACCTTTGGCGTGAACTATAACATACCGCACCGCGATGCCCGTGTGCAGATCAACTATATTCGTGAAGATACGGAAGAGAACGGAGCAGGTTTTTTTGGTGTCCCGCGCAGTCTGTTCTTCATAAATCTGCAGATCGGAACCGATTCTTTAAACGTCTCCAACCGAGAACCGGAGAAGTTCGGTCTGCACGAATCGTCCCGAGTGAAGGCCTATCCGCTTCAGAATGCGGTCCGGCTGGGATTTATGTCCTCTCCGGCGCTCGGCCTGGCTTTTGGCGCGGATTTTACCCTGCCGAAAGCGCATCTGCTGCCCATGGCGACGACACGGCTGAGCGCCGATCTGCTGGCTCCGTTCGATGTACCGAGTTTCCTGGGGCTGCCCAAAACGCAGGCGACCGTCACCCTCGATCAGGTGTTCGCCCGCCGTCCGCACGCGCCGGGTCTCTATGGCGGTTTCGGCCTGGGAGGCTATTTCGGGCTCAAGGCGAGGCCGGGAGGCAAACTGTTTATAGGCGACAACCTGACGAGTTCCATCGCAGTCGAAGTGACCGCGCACTTCACCGGACTGCCGGACCCCCGCTATACGTTTCAGGTGCGTTTTCCGCTTTGAAGAGCGGTATGAAGACCAACAATGGCTGAAATCACTTATCGTATGGGCGCGGCATCGGCGTTATGGAAGCCTGCACTGCTTCCTGTCTATCTTCTGTTCGGAGAGGAAGACCGGATGAAGGAGGAGGCGGTCGCCGCCCTGGTTCGCCATGTCGTGGATGCGGACTTTACCGACTTCGATCTGGAGAAAATGACCGCAGGCGACTCGACCGCCGACAGCATTCTTGCCGCCGCAGGACAGGTTCCCTTTGGATCGGCACGTCGGCTGATCGTCGTGCAGGGAATGGAGCAGTGGCGGGAGCGGGGCAGACAGTCCGAAGCGGAACGGCTTGCGGAAGGGATCGCGCGCCTGGCCGATTCCGCGTGTCTCGTGCTGGTGGCAGCAGCGCAGGAGGACGAGGAGAAGCGCAAGACCGGCATTACCGTCAAACTGGACAATGCCGTGAAGAAGGCGGGAGCGATCGTAGCGTGCCGAGCGATCAAAGGGGAGAGTCTGCTGGCCTGGGTGACGGAGCGCGTCCAGACGGAGGGCAAGCGGATTGCCCCGGCGGCGGCAGAGCAGCTGGTCGGCGCGGTCGGAACCGAGATGCGCCCCCTGGAGCAGGAGATCATCAAACTTGTCTGCTATGTGGGGGAGCGGCAGACGATCACGGGGCAGGATATTGCGCTGATTGTGGCGTCCAGTCCGGAAGATGTGATGTTCACGACGATCGACGCGATCACCCGCCGCCAGACGGACCGCGCCCTGCTGCTGCTCGGCGAACTGCATCGGTACGATCCGAAGCCGCAGGCCGTCGCGCCCAAACTGCTGGCGCTGCTTTCCCGGCAGTACCGGATGCTGTGGCAGGCGAAGTTTCTGGCAGAAAAGCGGGTCAATCCACGGGAAGTCCGGTCGCTGCCGCCGGATCTGGCTGCCGAACTGCCATCGGAGGGCAATATCGCTGGGATCGCCTTTAAGGCCGCCGATCTGTTTGCGCTCTCCCGCAGCTACACCTGGGAGGAGCTGACGCATGCGCTGGATCAGCTGCTGGTGTGCGATCTGGCCAACAAAGGGGGCGTGACGGACGAGTCGGGGCCGTTCGGGGGCGATCTGACCGCAAACCTGCAGATGCTGGTGATGGAACTGACGGGAACATTTCGCGGCCGGGTGGGGGTACGGAGTTAACGATGATGAGCCTGCTGAAATCGGATCAGCAGGCTTCAAAATCTGTTAAGTCGCTTCGGGAACCTGGATCAGGCGGCGGCAGCGGCTTTGTTTGCACGTTTCATCAGGCGGGACTTGCGTCGCGCTGCCTGGTTCTTGTGAATGATGCCACGCTCAGCAGTCTTATCGATGGTCGAACACGCGGCGCGAATGGCTTCGGCGGTGGCAGCGACCTCGGAATGCGCATCGATGGCAACTTTGGCCTTCTTAATGAAGGTTTTCATCGCGGACTTCGCGGAAATGTTGCGCAGATGGTTCTTGCGGGACTTAATGACGTCTTTTTTAACGGATTTGATATTGGGCACAGGTTTCACCTCCTCTAAGCATTGAAGTATACCCCGGAAACCCCTTTTCTGACAAGAGCCGCCTGCAAACAAAATCTGATATTTCCGCACCTGCCGCACCGCGTGAAAGCCTCGCGACTACTTGACGTCCGGCGTTTTATGGCCTATAATGGCAGTATGGCGAACCGTCCTTCCCGATCAAATGCCGGCACGTCCGGCAGCCGCGCCCGCGTCCGGCGCAACGTCACGATCAGCAGCCCGAAAAAGCGGATTAAAAATCTGTTCGCACTCGCGGTGCTCGGTCTGCTGACGCTTGTCGCGGTGGGGCTGGTGGGTTTTCTGGTTATTTTCTGGCGGTTTTCCGCGGAACTGCCCGGCATCGAGGCGGTGACCGCGGAAATCAAAGGCCCCGTTCCGACGACGGTCCTTTCGGAGGACGGCGTCCTTCTGGCGAAACTGGATGTCGTCAATCAGCAGCCGGTCACGCTGAACCAGATTCCGAAAAATTTGATCGATGCCACGGTCGCCATCGAAGATCACCGTTTCTGGGACCATCCCGGAATCGATGTCCAGGGGATCGGACGGGCCATCGTCGCCAACCTGCGCGGCAGCGGGCTTCACCAGGGCGCCAGCACCCTCACTCAGCAGTTCGTGCGCCAGCCAGAGGTCTCCCGCTCCCTCAGCCCCCTCGCGGCGGCGGACAATCGCTTCGGCCTGTCCGGCGACAAAAAATACTCCCGCAAGATTCGGGAGGCGCTCATCGCTCTGCGCGTCGAGCAGATCTATTCGAAAAAAGAGATCCTCCGGCTCTACCTCAACAACGTCTACTACGGATCCGGTGCTTACGGCGTCCAGGCGGCTTCCGAAACCTATTTTGGCAAATCGGCTGAGAAACTCACGCTCCCCGAAGCCGCACTTCTGGCGGGACTGCCGCAGCGTCCAAGCCGATTTACGCCCTTCGATCATCTCAAAGCCGCGCTGAAACGCAGGGATGAGGTTCTGACCGCGATGCAGACCTACGGCTATATCGGCGCCGCCGACTGTGAAGAGGCCAAAGCCGAAACACCCCAACTGGCGCCGCCGCCGGATCATAAACTGCAGGTGTTCAAAGCGCCTTACTTTACCTCCTATGTGCTCGAACAGATCCGCAGGAAGTACGGACCCGACTACCTCTACAGCGGCCTCAAAATCGAAACGACTCTGAACTTCAAGATGCAGCAGATGGCGGAACAGGCGCTGGAACAGGGCATCAAGAACGCCAACAACGGCGCGAACCAGGGGGCCGTTGTCTCGCTGGATAACAGGACAGGCTACATCCGCGCTCTGGTCGGCGGCCGGAACTACCGCTCGAACCGCTTCAATGCGGTGACGCAGGGGCGGCGGCAGCCGGGATCCGCCTTCAAAGCGTTCGTCTACAGTGCGGCCTTCGACACCGGAACCTACAAACTGGACGACTCCCTGCCGGACACCTATTTCGCCTATCCTGGGGATCCCAAACACCGCGGCGTCAAGGGAGAGACAGACCGGACGCTCGATTTCGCCACTGCGATTGCGAAGTCCTCCAACTCGGTGGCGATTCAGGTCGCCTACAAGGTGGGAATTCGGACGGTCATTCAGTATGCCCACAAGATGGGAATCACGACTCGCCTGGATCCCTACCTGCCGACTGCAATCGGAGCGAGCGCGGTCCGCCCGCTCGATATCTGCTCCGCCTATACGATCTTCCCGATGAACGGCAGCCGGGCACATCCGATGTCGGTCGTGCGGATCACCGACGGCAACGGCAATATCGTGGAAGAGAACACGCCGGACATCGAAACCGAGATTCTCAAGCAGACAACGGTCGATCAGATGAACACGGCGTTCGAGGCGGTCGTTCAGCGGGGAACCGGCACGGCAGCCCGTGGCAGCGAGGCGAATGGAATCATCGCGAATGCCCGAGGCAAAACGGGCACGACGAACGACAGCCGCGATGTCTGGTTTGTCGGCTACACGCCGGAACTGACCACTGCGGTCTGGGTGGCGAATATGAAAGTCGTTGGCACAAAGAAGAAACGGTACGTTTATCGGGAGATGCCTGGCGCGTTCGGCGGCACGGTATGCGCGCCCATCTGGCACGATTTCATGCTCAAAGCCGTGCCGGAAGAGCAGAAGTTCCGCCTGCGCGTCAGCAATGAAACCGCTGTCCTTCCGGAAGATCCGAACCAGACAGCCGCCGAAGTGAAGCCCCGTCCTCACGCGGTGAAGAAGAAACCGACGGACGTCAAGACTCCGCCGGCAGTGACACCGGCGGACGGAACGACAAACCCGGATGGCAGCGACATGACGCCGGAGCCGACCGATCCCGACCCGACAGTGCCTCCGCCGACTCAAAGCGATCCTGTGACGCCTGATGGAGGCGCGGATCCGCCGAGGCGTGGAACAGCGGACCCCGACAGTCCGGCGCAGCCGACGACCCGAAACACGGCTCCAGCGCCGCCTGTCGTCCGTCATGCTGCCCCCCCGCGCACCGCGCCGCCGGAACTGGTCAGTGTCCGGGTCTGTGTCGACAGCGGTCAGCTGGCCGGAAAATGGTGTACCGAGTCGAAGACGATTCGGGTAACGGCGGCCGAAGCGGCGAAACTGCACCGCTGCCCCCAGCATAAACCCCCGCCCGGCGAGACGGAATAGGCGCAGCCTTGGGTGCTTCTGCCCGCACACTCTCGATAGCAGCAATTTTTAATCTTGGCAGGGCAAGCCCTGCCACAAGAGACGTTAGGATGATGGTATGCCAATTGTGGATGTTTGTGTCCCTCAGATGGGTGAAGGACTGACAGAGGTTCGAATCCTGGATCTGCAGAAGCAGCCGGGGGATCGCGTACATCGCGATGAACTGCTCTACAGCATGGAGACAGATAAGGCTACCCTGGATGTCGAAGCGCCGTTCGACGGTATTCTGACGGAGTGGCTGACAGAAACGGGAGCGATACTGCCCGTTGGCGCTCCGATCGCGCGCATCGATACCGAGATGGCCTCCCCTTCACTGACTTTGCCCGGTACGGGGGCAGGCGGCGAAGAAAGCGGCAGCGCTCGGAACATCCCTCCGTCCAATCCGCCCCAACGATCGGTCGTCGTGCCGCCGAAGACGCGGGCCTACTGCCGTGAGAAAGGCATCTCGGCAGAGGAGATGCTTCGCATTGCCGCTCCCACCGGCAAATTGATGCCCGGTGACGTGGACGCCTATATCGCCGCAAAGTCGAGCCCTGCTCCGCCGATGGCGTCCGGCTATACGGAATACACCCTCTCCGCGCAGCAGCGAACCTTCGC
>JAYTGR010000273.1:0-2120 GCA_043733205.1 Chthonomonadaceae bacterium | reverse complement strand
GGATTCCCGAAATCGAAATCCCCGATGATGATGTTGGTGCCGCTGACCGCACTGTAGGGCGCGGGCATGCTGCTGAAGGCCAGGGTGAAGGGCGCCAGGGCCATGGGCAGTCCGGTGCCGTTCGGATAGCCGGGGCGCGATGTCTGGTCGATACGGTAATCCAGCGTCTGGCGGCGATTGGTAGCCCAGTATGCAAACAGGTTGCGGCTGAAGACGTTAGAACCGATTCCGGGAGCCATGTACGCTGCCGGGAAGTTGTCTGCGCCCGGAGGCGTCCTCAGTTCCGTATGATTTTTGTCGAACCACGATCCGAGTGCATCGAACATCTGCAGGTCGCCTGCGGTGGCTCCACGGCTCAGTTTCGCTTCCCGCACCGCTACCTTCAGGATGGTGCCTGGACTGGAGAAGGGCTCCGAAGGCGATCCCGTCTGGCTCACGTTCAGAATGTCGTCGTGACTTACCGGATAGTTCTGGGAGACGCCTGCCGGTTTGGAGTAGTGGCTCAGCCACTCCTGCCACTGGATCGGCGTGTTGTCCTCGAAGGCGTAGACAGGAGCCGAGTAGGTTCCGACCGGCGTTCCAATCGGAATCGCCACCCCGAGGCGGGGCCGCTGGAAGGCCACGTTGCCGCTGTAGGGCTGATCCGGAATGCTCGCGATGCGCCCGGTAGAATCGCCGATGCGGGGCTTCCCGATGGTCGGCTGCGGCTGAACACCACCGACCCAGCCCATGATACCGGCGGCCGGATTATTCGCGGTCGGGAGCATCGCGCCGTAGTTCTGGTTGGCCGAGGCGATGTCGGCGGCAGCTACGAAGGGATTGGCGATCGGCCACAGAGGCCGCTCCGGGAACAGCGACGACACCGAGTTGCTGGAGCTGCTCTGGTGATCGAAGGACGAGACGTAGCCGATATTGCCGACTCCCGGCGCGCCCGATACGTTTTTGAAAGGCACCGCGAAGAGCGGAGAGATCGATTGACCGTTCACCTGATCGCTGGCCAGGGACGCCGAGACCGCCGTTGCGGTGCTCTCAATGCCTGCCCGGAGATCGGTGTACTGCGACAGCGTCCGCCCACTGATCTGCGAGAAGTTCTGCCCAAGCAGTTTGGCCATACGGACATCGACGAGGTTGACATTGCTCTCGTTATAGAGTGTGAATGGCTGGAAGAACTGCCCGCCGAGATTGGCATTATCCCAGTAAGGCCCTGGAGACGGTGGGCCGGTTGGCGGACTCATATCCGGCGCGAACGGCACCTGGAACGAGCGCGCGTCATTCGGAACGATCAGAGGCGTGTAGCCCGTGCCGTGCGGCACCTTGCCGATGTCCAGCGTGGTCTCGGCGATCCGCATTTTGATGCCCGGCGGCACCGAGATTCCGACTTCCACCTCACGGGCGACATAGTTGCCGGTGCCAGCGGGAGAGGCGCCCAGTCGGCGTGTGGCGGCGAAGCCGGCAGCAGGACTGAAGGTGCCCGTAGAGCCCCCCGCATTGCCCACACCGCTGGAGATAACGCGCACCTCGAAGCCGGAGATATAGCCACCAGCAGGGTAGACCGGTCCGCTGCCCAGGGCAGCCTGATCTCCCGTGTTGGTGATCAGAGGGCCGAGGATATGCTGATTGTAGGTGGCCCCGGCAGTAGCATCGCCCCGATTGGTTCCGGAAAGGTCGGTATAGACCGAACCGAATGTCACCCCATTGAAGGTATGCACTCCGTAGTTGACGTTCGCAGGCTGGTAACGGGGCACCTTCACCTGCAGGGTGAACGGCGTTCCAATCAACTGCCGGAGCGTCGGATCGTTCGAGGGGAAGTTCGGCGGTGTTATCGTGACCCGTCCGCCAATGGCATCTTCACCCGTAGACTTCTGGATCGTGAACGCCGTGACAGGAATGCTGGGATAGTCGAGCGAGTCCTGCCCATCGTTCGGCAGCTGCTCCCAGGGCAGGGGGTTCATGACCGACGAGCCCTTGGAGGTCGGGTTGGAGGACGGCCCCCAGCCGTGCCAGTAGAGCTTGGCGGGCACGATCTGAACCTGCAGCCGTTTGGAGAGGAAGCCCTGCCCCGTATTGGCAAGGTTGCTGCGATCGACGATGAACAGGCCAGCCTGTTGATTTCCGACGTT
>JAYTGR010000272.1:0-6086 GCA_043733205.1 Chthonomonadaceae bacterium | reverse complement strand
TGGCCGATTCGGCGGACGCCACGGCGTGAATCCCTGATCGTACAGGGTTGTTGATGAATCCTATGGCGTCGCCGGTAAAACGAAGCACGCCCGTAAAGACGTCCGCGACAAATCCTTTGCCGTGTTTGTGTTCGAGATGCAGCACGGGTTTCGGAACGGCCAGCGCATAGTCTCCGTTGCGATCGGTTCGGGTATAGTCGACGACTCTATTCGAGTCGTCGTACACTGCGACGAAGGCATTCGGCACAGCCCGCCCGCCTGCGTCCAGCACTCTGCCGGTCGCCCAGACATACTCCGCTGCCTGGCCCGGAGCGCTGCAGCAGGCCAGCAGCGTGATAAGGGCCAGGCAGCAGAACAGGTTGTTGATGTTGTCTTTCTGCACGTCTATCTCCTCTGCTCGGGCGTGTATTCTGCCGACCCACACAGGCGTCTTATCATTGGGGGGCAAGTGTCGCGGATGTTTCGGGAGTCTTGATACTGCTCATATTTCCGCTCCAGAACGGATCGTTGGGATTCGGCAGAATCGCTTTCGCGTCTGCGGGGCCGACGATCATCCTGACCTTGCCGTTCGGATCGGACGGAATGATGAAGAAGGAGGGCGTATAGATGACATTGTTGATCTGCGCGATCTCATGGTCCCGCGTTATGCGGTCATGCATGGCGGGGGTGTTCATGTCCTTTTTGAGCTGCTGGACGTCGAGACCGATCGATTTCGCCCAGGCCATGATTCTGTCCACACCGAAAGTGGGATCATCGATCTCGGCCTGATTCGCGAACATAATGTCGTGCATCTCCCAGAATTTACCCTGCTTCGCGGCGGCTTCGGCGGCGGCGGCCTCCGGGATCGACCATTGCCAGCGGCCGAGAGGGAAGTTGCGGAAAGCCAGTCGGTAGCGATCCGGAAACTCTTTCAGCAGCCTGTCCATGTTCTCGGAAGCCTCCTTGCAGTGTCCGCATCCGTAGTCCGCGAACTCGACGATGGTATACGTTGCGGTCGGTTTGCCCTTGAAGACGAGGCCCTCACGCAGGATCTCTTCCCGCGGATGGTCTCCAACCGGGTGCACCCGACCCATGTCCGGCGGTTTGATCCTCTCGACCGGCGGTCGGATGACCATCCTGACCTGAAACATGACCTGCGGTGCGTACATGAACGCCAGCATTGCGCCGATGAAGAGCACCACCCCAGTCAGCATCTTCTGCTCACCCGTCAGCGCGCGACCCAGAATCAGATAGTCGTAACTGTTGACCAGGAAGATCGCGGTGACGGTCAGCGCGGAGGCGAAACACCAGGGACAGAACGAAAAAATGACAAAGAACGACGCGAACTGCAGCCACCATGAGATGCAGAAGGCCAGCAGCGAGATTCCGAACAGCGCCAGGCTGAGCGGCTTTTCGTCCGATCCCGGTGTGGTGGCAGTGCCTCCAGCAAGGCTTCGGGCGCGCAGGACACAGAGACCGGCCAGGGTCAGGTACATGCCCAGCCCCAGAATGGAAGTCGGGATCGGCCCCAGTTTGCCGTACTTGCTCTCAATCGTCGTGTGGCAGTTGCCGCCCATTGCGCCGCAGCCTATGTCGGCAACGGGAAAGAAATGCTCGTAAGTCAGGACGAGCGCGATGATGCAGCCCACGATGGTGAGGGCCAGCGTAATTTTGTTGAGGAGTGTTCTGCTCATAATGGCGTAAGAACCCTTTGCTTAGGACGGGCAAAATATCGAATTCGGATATCATCCGTGCCCTGAAAAACAACTGTAGGACCGTTCGGTTCTGCCTCAGCAGGAGGCAGGCGATGCACAGTCTACAGCATTCTTTCGGAGAATCAGGGATGGAGAGTTCCCGTGGCCGCGCCCATCGGAAAAAGAAGACCATAACCATTATATCACGCAACGCGCACTGTCCGGCAATTCGTATAAGAAACGCAGAGGGGGAGGACGCAAACTCTGCACGTCCTTCCCTCTAATGACTGTTCCCGGCATCGGAAGGTTACAAAGACTTTTCGAGGGATTTCTGGAAAGTGACAAATCCGATCTCGTGACTCGGCAGCGTGGAAACGCTCCTGCAGCCATCTTTTCTTTGTTTGTTTGGCGCAATGGCTCTCTGGCAGGTTCAAAGTCAAGAGGTTCCCGGCGCTGCCGAAATGGGGTACCCTAATTCTACTATGTCTATCGACTCTCGTATTGCCTCTGTACCGCCCAGCCCCATGCGCCGTCTTGCAACTGCCGTCTCGGAAAACGTAATCAGCGCACTTCGCTCCCTGCGTCTTAATCCGCTGCGCTCGGCGCTCACGATGTCCGGCATCATCGTCGGTGTGATGGCGATCGTCACGATCGTTGCGGTGCTGCAGGGCGTGAAAGCCGAACTCGGCAAACAGGTCGAGGGTCTCGGCGCCAATCTGGTACTGATCGTGCCCAGCAAACTGGACGAGAATGGTCAGCCGAATCCTGCGGCCATCATCGGTATCTCATCGCTGACCGAAGACGACGTTGTGAAACTGTCGCAGATTCCAGGAGTGGAGAAAATCTCGCCTGTTGCGATCGTCGCTGGGGAGGTCGATTACACGGCGGCTGGTGCGACAAAGTCGTCCAATCCCTTTGTAGTGGGCACCAACAAGGCGGGCGTGGTGATGAATCCGACGCCGATGGCCGAAGGTCGTTATTTTGAAGACAACGAACGGTTTGTCTGCATTCTAGCCTCGAAACCGCGGCAGGATCTGTTTGGAACCGGCCCTGCGCTCGGCAAAACGGTGAAGATCCAGAATCACGACTGGAAAGTGGTTGGCGTCCTCAACAAGCCCAATGGCGACGGCTCCCTCGGCGCGACTATGCTGGGGCTCAACACCCTGGTCTACGTGCCTATCGATACCGCGCGCAAGGAGATTCCGGGCTGTCAGGTCAATCGTATCGCGCTGCAGACGGACTACAAGCATCCTGCGGAAAAGATGATCGTCGCCATGAACGCCACCCTGCTGGCCCAGCACAAAGGCAAAGAGGATTTCGGCGTCATCACCCAGAAGCGTGGTCTGGCGCTGGTGATCCGCATTCTGGCCCTGGCAGAGCAGCTGCTCGTGCTGCTCGCTGCCATCTCTCTGTTCGTAGCGGGGATCGGCATCATGAACATCATGCTCGTCACGGTGACCGAGCGGACACGGGAGATCGGCATTCGCAAAACGGTAGGCGCGCGGCGCAGCGACATCTTCGTGCAGTTTCTGGTGGAGTCCGTGACGGTCTCTCTCCTGGGCGGCGGTATTGGCCTCCTCCTCTCCAGCGGAGTCTGCGTGCTCATCGCTCGCCTCTCTCTGCTCACACCGGTCCTTACCCTGCCGCTCGTCTTCCTGGCGCTGGGAGTCTGCACCCTGGTTGGAATGATATTCGGAGTTACGCCCGCCGTCCGCGCTGCCCGCCTGAGTCCGATTGAAGCGCTGCGCCACGAATAGATCGCGGCCGGGAACATAGCTGACAGAAAGCATCGGGTAAAAGATGATCGAACGCGCGTTTACCCTTATCGAACTGCTCGTCGTGATCGCTATTATCGCGATCCTCGCAGCGGTGCTCTTTCCTGTTTTCGCGCAGGCCCGCGAGAAGGCGCGGCAGACGGCCTGTCTTTCCAGCCTGAGACAGGTCGGAACCGGAATGGTGCTCTATCTGCAGGACTACGACGAGCACCTGCCCGACCGCAAAGATCTCAAGACGGCGCTGCCGGGAGGCTACCATCCGTGGGTCGGATGGCCTGTTCCGGATTTCCGCAGCGGCTGGGCGGAGGTCGTTCTGCAGCCCTATACGCGGTCCTCCGGGATATGGAGCTGCCCCAGTGCTGCCGGCAGCATGGGCACGCAGCCACAGGTGGCGCAGGCCGTCTCTTCCGATGCGAATGCCCCCATCGCCCGCTACTGGATGCTGCGTTTCGGCCGCATCGACACCCCGACTCCTCTGAACTATCTCTGGGGCAAAACGCCCGACCAGTCTGTCAGCGATATGCAGCAGAATAACGATCCTCTGGATGGCTATCCCTATGGCCCATCCGATCTGGAGATGGCGGCGGATCCCTATTTTCCGCGCACTGCTCCCGGAGTTCCGGCGGAACTCCGGGGCAAATCCGTTCACTTCGGCGGACGCAACCGGGTGTTTCTCGACACACACGTCAAATATCTCCGCGATATCCGCACGGGCTGAGAGCCGATTTGAAAGGTTCATAACGTCGGGAATCTGGCTTTCGCCTACGACGCTAGCCGTGGCGCAGCCAATGCACCTGATCGGGCGTCAGTGCAATGGCGACGGCGCCGAGGATCTCCGCGAGATGCGCGGGTTTGGTGGTTCCAAATAGCGGCAGGATAGGGTAGGGCTGATGCAGGAGCCACGCGACGGCGATCTGCGTGGGGGTGCATCCAAGCTGAGAGGCCAGGGATCGGGCGCGTTCGCGACGTGCCTCGTTCGCGGGATTGGCCGGAGGTTTCGTGCTGTCGGCGGTGCGGGCAAAATAGCCGGTGCCGGTGGCGGAGTAGGCAACGATGGGCATCTGGGTCGCGGTGTGCCAGGCTGCTTCTGCAGAGGTGACATAGCGCATGGTGGGCTCCGGGCCGATCTTCCAGTCCGGATCTGCGAGACTGCACATAACGGACGAGACGACGAACCCGTGCAGACCCTGGCTGGCCGCATAAGCGTTTGCGGCGGCGATCCGTTCTGCGGACCAGTTGCTGGCCCCAAGCGCCCCTAAGCGGCCCCGCTGGATTTCGCGGTTCAGCATGTCGATAATCTCCCCTGCCGGCACGCGGGGATCGTCGCGATGCAGGTAGTAGAGGTCGATACGCGCGTCTCCCAGGCGTGCGAGACTGTCGTCGATGTCCGAGGTTATCACCTTTTCCGACAGGTAGTCGTCCGGGCGGCGATAGGCTTCGCCCGCATCCGGGTGTCCGCCTTTGGTCGCGACCACGACCCGGTCGCGTACGCCGAGGCGGCGCAGGCAGGCGCCCAGTTCGCGCTCGCTGGCTCCGTCGCCGTTCTCCTCCCAGAAGAGGTAGCAGTGGGCGGTATCGAAGAAGCTGCCTTCCGCCTCCAGGTAGGCCGCGACAAGGCGGTCGGTGGCGTCCCCACGTATTGTCGTGCCAAACCCACCCATTCCAAAACAGAGTTCCGAAACGGCGAGATCCGTTCCGGGCAGTGGCTGTTGTCTCATGCTGCTCCGCCTCCTTATGCTGATAATCTCTCCTCTTCCCGCACAATGTACCTGTTCACCGCCGGATTTTAAAAATCCTGAATCGGGGTACAATACCTGCGGCGCGATGGTGCGACAGAACTTATCGGGCGGAGTGGAGGAGTGAGGATGAGCAAACTGCGGGCCGAAAGCCTGATTCGCGATGTGCCGGATTTTCCCAAACCCGGGATTCTGTTCAAAGATATTACGCCGGTCGTGCAGGACTACGAGGCGCTGAAAGAGGTGACCGAGCTTTTGGCGGAGTGGGCACGCGCCAAGCACGTCGATGCGATCGTCGGCATCGAAGCGCGCGGCTTCATTTTCGGAGTGCCGGTCGCGATGGCGCTCGGGGTCGGCTTCGTTCCCCTGCGCAAACTCGGCAAACTGCCCAGCAACACCATTGCCGAGGAGTACGCTCTGGAGTATGGGACCAATACGGTCGAGATTCACTCGGACTCGCTGCATCCGGGTCAGAAGGTCATTATCATCGACGACCTTCTCGCGACCGGCGGCACGGCTGCTGCGGCGGCACGGCTGGTCGAGCGGCTGGGTGCAGAGGTCGTCGGCTTCGGCTTTCTGGTGGAACTTGCCTTTCTCGGCGGCCGCAAAACGCTCGGCAAGTACGAGATCGAAGCCCTGCTGCGCTACGATTAGACAGCCCCATCCCGGCCAACCCCTGCGTGGGAAAAGCCAAACTGCGGCGGGACGGAGCTTTTGGCTCCGCCCCGTCTATGTTCTGGAACGTGAATCGCGATATTGTCTGTATTCAGTTGTGGCACGGTAGATACTGTATGGCTCCCAGTGCGGGAACGCCGTGCGGTTCAGGCCGTATTCGGTTTTGAGCGCTATGCGGTTGTCGATATGTGATTGTCTCTATGAAGTTGTCTCTATTCAGTTGGGGG
>JAYTGR010000271.1:0-2122 GCA_043733205.1 Chthonomonadaceae bacterium | reverse complement strand
ATCTGCAGCGCCATACCAAAACTCTTACGGAGGCGCTTACTGTAAAGTACGCGGTGCAGGCATTGGCTCAGTACGGGACTGGGGCGCGGCCCGCACTTCCAGACCTGATACGGCTGCTCGATGAGGCGGGTACGGTGCAGGGCGAAGCGACCAATAGCCGTGAGATCTGGTATTGGCTGCCGAACGCCTTAAGCGAGATCGGGCCAGGCGACCCTGAAGTGATCGCCGTGATGAAACGAGCGCTCAAGCGTTGTACGGACAGACCGGATCGCTTGAGTTCCTTGGTCTTCGATACCGTAAGAGCGCTGCCCAACATGGGCCGCTCCGCGCACACGCTGGTACCGATCCTGACGCTCACGCTGGGCCGCGTTCCGGTCGCGACCTACTACGTGGCCACTGCGCTGAGTCACATGATGCCGGAAGCAGTTCTATCGGTACCCACGCTGATACGCATCCTGGAAGAGGGCCGGGCGCAGAAAGCGATCATAGAGGCGCTTGGAACCATGGGAAATGCCGCAAAATCGGCAATTCCAGCTCTCCATCGCGTCCGAACGCTCTCCAGCCCTGAGCTGGCTTGCAAAGCCTTTGCGGCGATTGCGCAAATCGAAGGGCATTCTGCTTTGACACTGCCCGTGGCGCTGGAGACGCTGCATGAAATCGACCAGCATAGTCTGGCCGGACTGTATACGGCTCTTATGGTATTGACGCGGGAAGGGAAGAATGCGACGGAAACGGTTCCCCTGCTGACGCAGATCGTGCAGACTCGTAAAGAGCCGTGGCTGCGGCGTACTGCGATCGAGGCGCTGGCAGATATAGGACCTGCCGAGAACAGGGAGGCAGCGCTGGTGCTGCTCCAGGCGGCGCATCGGCAGGATCCTGCGATTGCGCTGGACGTCGACACGGTGTTCAATCACATGGGTACAGGCGCGAATCAGGTCATCCCGGAACTGAACGACCTGATGATGAGCGATACGAATATACGGGACCGGGCGCTCGGTGCGCTCACAACGGCTGGCCCCAGGGCGGTTTCCGTCGTCCCGAACCTGCTGCGGCTCTTGCGAGAAGGCGCGCATGGCGATCTGAACCACATAGACGTCGCGGCGATATTAAGGCTGCTCATCACGATCGGACCAGCGTCGAGCGAGAGCATACCTTTCCTCACCGAACTGATTTTGCAGGCCGACAACGCCCATCCCCGGGCAATCGCTTACCCGCGTACGTGTCTGCTCAGCACACTCATGCAGATCGGCATCACGCCTCGTGTTCTGCCGGCTGTGCGTGAGATGCTGCAGTCGTCTAACCCGGCCGATATCGCCTGCGCGGCCCACACGGTCGCCCTGCTCGGCCGGCAGGCAGCAGACACGATCCCCTTGCTGCTGCTTCCGCTGCGCCCAGGTTTCAGGGACCGTGCGATGACATCCGACTTCAGTTTTGGTTATGTCGAACAGACCACCGCCCGAAACGAATGCATGCGGGCGCTCGCAAGTTTCGGTAAGGAGGCAAAGGAGGCGCTGCCGCTGCTCCAAACCTATGCAGATCTGCCCCTTCCTTCAGCGCGGTCTCCGTTCAACGGGCCTCCCTCCTTGCAAAGCGAAGCCCGACGCGCCATCCAGGCGATCCTTTCGTCAAAATGAACGAGCGTTACCCCTCAATGGCAAAGGCTTAGAAAACGGTGGTATGCGGTGTCCCAGGCGGCTGTCTCCTGCGGCAGGTAGGTATCCAGCGTGAAGGAGCGGCGGACAACCTCGCGGGCCTGCTCGAGGGAGCCGATGCGACCGCGCCCGAGCGCCTGCATCAGCACGTTGCCGATGGCGGTGGCTTCGACAGGCCCGGCGATCACAGGACGGTTCATGGCGTTCGCAGCCAACTGGCAGAGCAGATGATTCTGCGTGCCCCCACCGACGATGTGTACTGTCTCTATGCGTTTCCCTTCGAACTCTTCCAGCTTTTCCAGCGTCCAGCGGTATTTCAGCGCGAGGCTCTCCAGGCAGCAGCGCACCGTCGCGCCGGTATCGGCCGGAACGGGCTGCCCGGTGCGCCGGCAGAAGTCACGGATCGCCGTTACCATATCGGTCGGAGCGAGGAACGCCGGGTCGTCGGGATCGATGAGCGACACAAAGCC
>JAYTGR010000270.1:0-6093 GCA_043733205.1 Chthonomonadaceae bacterium | reverse complement strand
TGGAACGCGGCTATAAGCGCAGCGACTATGCAGCACACTTCGCAGCGATCAAAGGCCTGACGTTCGACGGCACCCTCTTCTCCGCCAACGACGCCGTCGATAAACTGAGCCACGATACGCACAAGTTCAATCTCCAGTATGCTGTCAACAAAATCACCGGGCTCTCCTACACGGACGACAGCGACATCGCGACCGCGAACGGACAGCGCAATGGGCTGGAACACAGCCTGCTCACCTTCAACGAGGGGTTCAGCAAAGGCTATCTGATCAATCTCTTCCACGACCGGTCCGCGACGTTCTCCAACGGTATCGAGACGCAGGGCACGACAACCGATTCGCTGCACTTCGAGACGCCGAAAACCAAACGCAACGGCCTGAGCTTCGACGAGAAACACCTCACCTATACCGACAACCGCTACGAGAACACGACGAACCTGAATGTTCACGTCAAGCCTTCCAGCCAGCTGACGTTCAGCTACTCCCGCTCGGAAATAGACCGCGGGCAGGACGGCACATCGACCGCCCCGCCGACGACAACAAGCGCCGCCGGAACCACGCCGCCTCCTTCCGAGGCCACCGACACGTTCGATTTTCAGTTTCAGGCCAACAAGCAGTTCGCGGTCGTCGCAGGCCTGACCCAGAGAGACACGACCGACAGCAAAGACGCCGATACAGTCAAGTTCGGCCTGCAGGGGCAGCCGACCAAAAACTTCACCGTCGCCGCGACGTTCAACGAGATTCACGACAACGCCAAGAACACCAAGGATGTCGCGGACTTCGCGATCAGCAACGCGAAACCGTTCGCTCTGGGCGTCGTGAAAGAGATCACTTTTACCGCCCGCTACGCTTCGCTCAACGATCAGCGTAAACTTCAGAACGAGACCATGACCGGACGCGCCGCCTGGAAAATTCTGAAGAACGAGTTCCTGCTCGACTACAGCGGCCTTACCAAGCCGGACGGCACCAGCACGATCAATCGTCTCTACCAGTTCACCACAGACCCGAATCCGAAGAAATGGTTCCACGGAGGCTTCCTCTACAAGGTCCGCACTCTGCCCACCGGAGAAGACAAGCTGGTGCGCCGCTTCACGGCGGACTGGCGTTTCGCCAAGGCCACCAGCTTCGTCTACACCTACGGATCTTTGCCGGAAGACGACAAAGGCAATCTGACCCCTCTAACCACAGCGGATGTCGCTTTCAAACACGCCTGGCGCTCCACACTGACGTCGCAGCTCTTCTATCGTCTCAGCGATAACCAGGCCACGAAAGTGGCGACCAGCTCTTTAGGTTTCGGCGTCGATACGGTTCTCTCGAAGACCGTGAAGTTCGGCATCGCCTACAGCAAAGACATCAACGGACAGGCCGGCAAGTTCGATCACTCCGATCACCTGCACGTCTCCCTGGACCACCAGATCGACTCCGATCACTTCCTCACGGTCTCCGCAGAGATCCGCAGCCACGACAGCCACAACCTTCAGGACGAGATCCAAACCAACCTGGACTTCCGCTCCAAGTTCTGACGCCCCCTTTCCTTCTATTCCGTCTCGGCTATCAGCCCGTGATAACGCCCCATCCAGTAAGGCAGGAGCCAGAAGGCGCCATCTTCCTCGCCCATGCCGTCACCGCCGCCATCCAGGGCGTAGGGATTTTGATTCCACTTCGTAACTTGTCTCTCGCGGGGCGACAGGACTTGCAGGCCCTGCTTTTCGCCGAAACGGCCTGGTGCAGGGTCGTGCCGAATGTCGGCTCTATGGCTGTTCTGGACGGTCCAGTGCCGCAGATCCCAGGGAGCGTCGCGGAGCCACTCGACGGCGGACCCGGCATCGCAGTCCTTACCTCCTGTCAGCGCTCCATAGAGGAAGTTGTAGAAGGGCGATTTTTCCGGGCGCAGGATGGCATGGGTGCGCTCCAGGCTGAGGAGATAGAGGCGGCGCAGGAAGGGGTCTTTTTCCAGCATCAGCAGCGGATAGTAGGCGCAGGCCGCGAGTTCGTCGTCCGAATGATTGTTTTCTCCTGCGGGCGGCAGAATTTTCTGGCGCACGGTGTTGAGCGCATAGCCGTGCCGGACGATAAGAGACCGATAGGCCTCTGCAAAGCGGTCATCTCCGCAGAGATGGGCGGCGACCTTGAGATGGGACAGGATCTCCAGCGAATTCAGGCCGCGTTCGGCGGCCCAGTCAGGATCGTCGTTGAGAACTTCCGGCGACCAGACGCCCCAGGTCGTGCGCTTTCCGGATGGGCCGACGAGGGTATAGTGATGATCCAGGATATGATCGGTAACGGCGCGGCAGGCCGCAGCGATCGCAGCGCGCTCTTCGGCATCGGCGGCCAGCGTACTGCAGACGTACCAAGCGAGATAGTGTCCGGCCAGCTCGTCGGAAGAGGTGTCGTTCTTATAAAGAACATCGGGTTCGACCGGCGACGGGAGCCAGTTCGGCCCGGGATCGGACTGCAGAACACGTTCGCCCGCGCGAATAAGCGCCCGCGCCGGAAAGCCGGGAATACCCGTGACGTGAACGAGGTCTAAGAGGGCATGAAGGCTGCGCACGGCGAGTTCCCGTGCTTCCGCTTCGCCTGTCACCGCATATCGGAAGCTTTCGGCGCAGATGTAGAGGCTCGTCCACAGGCCATCGTTGTCGCTGGCCTCGCAGAGGAAACTCTCCAGGTCGCCCGCGCGCGGCAGGCGGCAGGCGGTCACATAGCCGCGTCGGTTGTGCCGGGCGGCCGTGATCCGTTCGTAGTGGGTGGCCTTCTGCGGAAACGTCATTGGCACGCACGCAATGTGCGCCGCTCCCGTGGCGGTGCATATCCAGCAGCCATTCGCCTCGATCTGCAGCCCCGTGACGGCATCGTCCGGCAGCCAGCGGCGGCCGGCATAGGTTCGCCACTGCCCTGCATGGAAGCGTATCGCTCCCGCCGGTGTGCCGATCCAGAGGACGCCATCGCCGCCGACAGCAAGATGGGTGATGTCGAGGAGCGGCAGGCCGTCCTCGCCCGTGAAAGCAAACCAGGCGTCTCCGACATAGTAGTTTAGCCCGTGTGCTGTCCCGATCCAGAGGCCGTCCGCATCGGCAGCGAGAGCCCGAATATCCGGGTCAAGCAGACGGTCCGAGACGTTTTGCCCGGCGCTGTGCGGCGAGACTTGCAGGATTTCGTCTCCACGACGGCGAAAGAGGCCTCTGTTAGTGCCGATAAAGACCATGCCATCCGGCAGAATGACAACTGCCTGTGCGGCCGTGCCTTCTGGAAGGGAACGCGCAGCTTCGGCCAAACTATCCGCAGAGATATCGGCGCAGAGAGGATCAGCCTTCCGACCTGCCCCTTCGTCCAAAGAGGCAGAGACAGTCGCTGTATCCTGCAGGAATGATCCTACGATGAGGGCAGAGCCCAACAGAGACGCTTCCGATTTCAATGTTACCTCTCTACTCTAGTGAACCCGTTCACATTGGATGTGTGAGCGATGATACAGACACAGGGAAAGTGAGACGTTTTGCACGCTGGTTCCGTCAATAGAGACAGCGGACAATTTTTCCGTACGTAAAGGTAGAGGTCCGTGTGGTGACCGTGCAGGAAGACGCACAAGGAACACTATTCATGACACAGCCCACCAACTCAGCACCGCTTCCGCCCCGGGGGGGCGGAGAGCCGGAAGAGGACAGCTCTCCGTATACAAGCGCCGAATCGCACTCTTACCTGCCGCGATTGATGCGTCAGCGCCTGCTTTCTGTCGAGGAGGAGCAGGATCTCTCGGCGCGCATGCACCTCGGCGATCGGCGGGCGAAAGACCGCCTGATCGAAGCGAACATGCGTCTGGTCATCAATATCGCTAAGAACTATCACAGCGCGCTCATTCCGTTCGAAGATCTCGTGCAGGAAGGCGCCATCGGCCTCATGACCGCAACCGAGCGATTCGATCCCGCGCGCGGCTTTCGCTTCAGCACGTATGCGACTTACTGGATACGGCAGTCTATCAGCCGCGCCATCGACAATAAATCCAAAGCGATTCGTATTCCGGCGCACGTCTCCGAAGCGATACGCAAACTGGAAAAAATGAAGGATCTCTTTATGCGGGAGCGCGGTGTGGAGCCCTCTATCGAGGAGCTGTCTCTGCATACAGGCGTGTCGATGCACAGGATCTCCACGCTGCTGCAGGCCGGGCAGGATCCGCTCTCCCTGGATATGCTGGTCGGCAACGAAGAGAACACTCCCCTCTCCGCCCTTATCAACGACACCTCCGCGCAGAATCCACAGCAGGCGGTCCTGACCCAGGAGCGCCGGGAAGCCTTGCGGGAACTGCTGCAGATCCTGACGCCGCGCGAACGTGAAGTCATGCGTCTGCGTCTGGGCTTCGAAGAGGACTCCTCGGAAGTTCTGCAGGAGATCGGGGTCCGTATGCATCTCTCGCGCGAACGCGTCCGCCAGATCGAGATTCAGGCGCTCCGCAAACTCAAACACGCCGCCAAACGCCGCAACCTCCTCAGCTACCTCAGCGACTAACCTAACCTTCCGGCCCCTTCCCAGCTGCGTTCGCTCCGCTCCTAACCCCCGTCCCCTTCCCTGATGCGTTCGCTCCGCTCACAGGGAAGGGGTGCCCAATCCGTTCACGACCTCTTTGTGTCTGCGCCTGCTTCCTGAACACCATTAAAGTACGCTGAGGCAGCTGCGTGTTAGGGCACCCCTTCCCGTTTCGGGAAGGGGACGGGGGTTAGGTCGTGCGCAGGGTCGGTGTCAGATGTCCTGCTCGCGCTCTTTATCCTGCTGCTGGCGGGCGCGGAGTTTGGCGGCCAACAGGCGCGACATTCCGGCCTCTTCGGGCGCGGGTTCCGAGACGCGAGGGGGAGGAGCAGCGGGAACCGTCTCGGCGGCTGGTGCGGCAGGCGGGGATTCCAACCCTTCCGGACGCAGAGTGCGGGACGAGACGGAAGGCATCGGAGCGGGGGCAGAGCGCGGCGGCGCACTGCGTTCGGGCGCTGCCACCGCCTGCGAGACAGGGAAGGGCGCGGCGGTGTAGCCGCCAGCCGATGCGGCAGCCAGCTCCTCTTCGCGCTCGGCGACGACGGCGCCCTTGCGGTCCAGCAGGCGTCCCAGTTCCGGAGTGGCGCTGCGCTGGGGAACCGCATTAGCCGTGCGGGCGCGCAGCCAGGCCAGAGCCCGGTGCGCATCGCTGATGTCGAGGGCGAGACGCCGGACGGCGATGTCGAAGGGCAGCAGCAGCATCGCGAGGAGCAGAAACAGCGGAATCATGTCCGCCGCCGAGAAGACCGCCGGGCGCTCGCCGCCGAAGATGGAAGCGGGGGAAGGTTCGGTGCGGCCGCTGCCTGCCGAGGCCAGCTGCGTCATCAAATAGCGGTTGGACTGCGTATCTTTGTATTCCGGCGAGTAGGCGGTGGAGAGTCCGACGACCGTCGAGGTGTTGGGAGACCCGTCCGTCTTCTTCTGGGTAACGTTGACGAGATAGGTGCCGATATGGGGCGCATCGAACCAGCCCTCGTAGTGGCCTGGCCCGGTCTGATGCAGGGCCTGTTCGAGCGCGGGCGGCGCCTTCAGACTCCCGTTGGCCGGCTGCGCGACATGGGCGGTAAAATCCAGTTTGTTGACGTAGTGGCCCTGCGGATCGATGGCATCGACGCTGATATGGCCGCGTGCACCGTCCATCACCACCTGCGTGTTGTAGTCGCTCGGCGCAAAGGGCCGCAGTGTCCAGCGGACCGCCTGCGCCCAGAATTTCGAGTAGCCGGACCAGTTGATCCACGGCGCGGCCCATTTCGCCCGGTCGTCGGACATGAACGCCACGGCGCGCCCCAGCCCGTAGCGCCAGCCGGCGAAAATCGGGTCTTTGCGATGCGAGATCAGGGAGAGTTCGGCGGTCGGCTTGAGGTTGCTGATGTTGTAGCCGAGCAGGGGCGGCGCGGAGCCCCAGTCGATCCCCTTGAACACCTCGTCGCCATCGATCGGCACCGGCTGAAACGGCTCTTCGATGATCGGCGGCTGACTGATCGTCTGCTGATCTTTCAGGAGCAGACGCGGCAGATCCTGCGGCTTGTCCGCGATATACGACTGTCCGCCGCCGACATAGGCCATCGTCGCCATGAA
>JAYTGR010000269.1:0-2123 GCA_043733205.1 Chthonomonadaceae bacterium | reverse complement strand
GCATGTATCTGGTGGGCTGTTTGTACAACTTCTGCACGCCGCATCAGAGTTTACGACGAGAGGACGGCGAATACACTCCTGCGATGGCAGCGGGTTTGACCCCTCACCTCTGGAGCGTGAGAGAACTCCTCTCGTATCGGTTCGTTCCGCCGCCTTTTGTGGCGAAGAAAAAACGGGGGCGCAAGCCCAAATCAGAAGCTCAGTCACAAGAAGGAGGCAATCGAGTTGTCACCGGATAATGTGGCCCTACCCTATTGCTGTCAAGAGGCTTGTAAAAATATTATTGTGTCTCGGCGGGCCGTAACCTAGACGAAAGATGTATCGAATCTCTCTTGCTCTGGGGAAGCCCGCATTGTTATCCGGAGGGAGGGGCGAGATCCGCCGAACGCAGCAGAGTGGAGGGTGCGGAATCGGTCTCGGTGGTGGGGCGCAGGAGAGTGGCAGGATCGGGTGGCGGGGCCTCTGCGGGGCGCAGGAGCGAGCGCTGCGATGGGCCGCGATTGAGATGTTCGATCACGCCGATGGTCGCGGAGATGCGGCGCGCGAGAGGCCAGTCGGTGAGCGCGGAGGTGCGGCGCAGCGCGTAAAGACGCGGCAGGGCGCGGGGATCGCCGATTCGGGCCAGATTTTCCACGATGGCGAACCGGGTTTCGCTGTCCGTGCTGCGGTCCAGCCCACAGAGCAGATGGGGGACGGCATGGTCGGAGGTCAGCCACTCCAGGCCGAGGCGCATGGCTCCCCGCATCAGGGCGTTTCGGCTGTGCAGGTTATCCCAGAAAACCTCCATCTCATTGGGAGGCAGAGAGGCGAGGGCCGCTGCAAGCGCCGACTGGATCTTCAGGCGCTGTGTGCGGGTCAGGTGTGGTGTCCAGATTCCACGGTGATAGTCGTACAGAGCGGCACAGATCTCCGGCGTCAGCATTCCTGCCTGCAGACGCCCGACGGGGCGCAGGGCGGCTGCCAGGGAATCCTCGATGAACGGGTGGGCCGGCATCTCCCGTACCCGGCGCAGCAGACCCCAGACCGCGATGACGACAGCGCGATAGCGGTCTTCGCGCACAGCAGGAAGCTGAGGCGTCTGCTTCTGTAACTTCTGCAGGAACCACTGCGGCGCCTCGGAGTCACGCAGCGTCGGTTCTTCGTCGTCGGCGGTTGTGGAAGCATAGAGAGCGGCCGCTGCATGCGCTGCTGCGTCGCTGTCCGTATTCCAGAGTGCGCGCAGAGGCGTGTCCCAGGCGTTGAGGATCTGCGGCGGGAGCGCGCGGGCGAACTCCGGAAAGGTCGAATCTGCCGTCTCTATGGGTTCTTCTCTGCGCACTATCGGCCTCCTTCGCACTCGGGGGAGGCGTTTCGGGGGCGGAGCAAAGCATCCGTCTCTGCGGCAGGCTGGGTTCCGACCGAGCGAAGCAGTTCCTGGGGATTGGGGCCGGAAGGTCTCAGCAGCATCTGTACTGGATGCTGCTTATACGCGTTCTGGATAGCATCGGTTGCGGTCCTGGCCGCCCGGCTCAGGATCCGATTGGAACTCCTGCCGAACTCGCCGAGCAGAGGCAGCGCCTGCACATCGCCCATACGGCCCAGGCAGACGATGATCTGCTCGGCCATGTCCGGCTGCTGCAGAGGCAGCGCCGCCAGCAGATAGCGACTGGCACGCGCATCTGCCAGATGGCGCAGCGCGGGAGAGACCGCATTGCGGCGCGTGAGGTTGGAGTGGGACAGCGCCTCCCAAAACATCGGGATCTCGTCGGGCGGCAGGAATGCCAGAGCGAGCCCCGCGCTGTCCATGAGCAGCAGCGTATCCTGCGGATTCAGGCGTCCGATGCCTGCGACAGCGGAGAGATTCCAGAGCAGCCCGCACAGAGCCTCGTGTGCGGCGCCGGACCGCAGGCGTTTGGCGGCCAGCACGGCATCGCGGCAGGTGGCGAACAGCGCCAGATAGAGGGCGCTGCTGAGGAACGAATAGTGCATCCCGCTCATGGCGCGAATGTCCCGCGCGCTCTGGGAGATCAGATCGCCGATCACTTCCGCCGCCACCGTATAGCGTTCGGCAGGCTGACCGGGGGCAGGGGAGTGACGCGTCGCCAGCTCTCTCAGAAAGGCTTCTGCGAAATAGCCGTAATGGA
>JAYTGR010000268.1:0-15357 GCA_043733205.1 Chthonomonadaceae bacterium | reverse complement strand
GGCCGAACCGCATGGGGCCGAGGCCTTTACCGATTTCGATACGATGCTGACGTCAGCGCGTCCCGACATCGTGGATGTCTGCTGTCCGACTCCTTACCATGTCGACTACGTATGCCGGGCGGCAGAGCGGGCAGGGGAGGCAGGCATTCGCGGCATAGCGACGGAGAAGCCGATGGGGCGTTCGCTGGAGGATTGCGACCGCATGATCGCAGCGGCGGAGGCGGCAGGGATACCGCTCTTTGTCGCGCAGGTCGTGCGCTTCTTTCCCGAATTCGCCCTGATGAAGCGGCAGATCGATGCGGGGGCGGTGGGAAAGCCTGCGGCGATCCGCACCCGGCGCGGCGGCCGGATGCCTCGCGCCTGGGACGACTGGTATGCGGACTTCGGGCGCAGCGGCGGCCTGATCCTCGACCTGATCGTTCATGATTTCGACTGGCTGCGCTGGACTTTCGGGGAGGTCGAGCGCGTCTATGCGCGCGGAACCGGCGATACGCGCCTGCCTGCCTTCGACTATGCACTGGTAACGCTGCGCTTCAAAAGCGGGGCCATCGCCCACGTCGAGGGAACCTGGAACGATCCGTCCGGCTTCAAGGTCTCCGTCGAGGTCGCGGGCGATGCCGGACTGCTGGAGTACAACTTCAATCAGCCGACCGGGGCGCCGTTCCGGTCGGCCATTGCAGCCGCGGAGGGGCCTGGCGGGGGCGTAGACGTGCCGGAGAGCCCTGTTGCGGTCAATCCCTATCAGGCCGAGCTTCAGCACTTCTGCGACTGCGTAGAGCAGGGCATCCCTCCTTCGATCACGCCACAAGACGGCCGAGCGGCAGTGCAGATTGCGCTGGCAGCTATCGAGTCGGTCCAGACTGGACAGCCTGTTACGCTTGCTTGATTTCAAAGGCAGCGAACTTAACAGAAATGGGGGTTGCAGGGAGTAGGCAGAGTGTAGCAGACCCGAATCCTTGTCCTGAGTTCGGTATACTGTATTGGCCTGAAACGGACATTTCAGCCCAATGGAGTGACTCTTACCGGGCGCTCCAGTGAGCCTCCCGCTTTCCACATATTGAAGGATTATCGGACATCAGTTTAGAAAAGGATGTAACTCAATGGGCTCGCGTTATGCGCTGCAAAACATGATCGAAAAGGTGATCCTGTTCGCAAAAAGAGTCGCCCTTTCCAGTGTCTTCATTCTCGTTGGCGCATTGCCGGCATTCAGCCAATCGCCCCCATCGAAGGCAGCGCTCAATATGGCTTTGCTGAAAGCAGCAGGACACAACCGCTCCACAGAAGTAAAAGCGTTGCTCGCTCAAGGCGCAGACCCAAATGCGACAGTGTCTGACGCTAATTCGATAGCAAATGGTTATACGCCTATCATGCTGCTCGCTATGCATCGGGACGTCGATGCGGCAGCCATCCAGGCATTGCAGAAGGCAGGCGGCGATATTAACGCGGTCAATTCGGTCGGGAATACGGCCTTGATGAACGCCTCTACGATCGGCGCGGCTTCGGAAGTGCGCGTGCTGCTCGCACGGGGCGCGAAGGTGGATATCGCAGCCGTGGACGGGGACACCGCTTTGATGACCGCAGCATTCAGCGGATGGGACGACATCGTCCAGATCTTACTGGATCATGGCGCAAAAGTAAACATTCAAAACAGCTACAGAGATACAGCCTTATTCTTGACCGCGAACGGAGGGCATGGCCCTTCTGCACTCATGCAAAAGTTTTATACCAAGCGGGTACATGTGATGCAGATGCTGCTCAGCAAGGGAGCTAATGTCAACTTGAAGGGCAAGAACGGAGCGACGCCTTTAATGCTGGCGTCATACTACAGCAACGTAGAGATGGTGAAAGCATTGCTGAAGCAGCACGCAGATGTGACGGCGCGCGATGCGAAGGGAAGGACGGCACTCCAGATTGCAATACACCGCAACCAATCCCAAGAGGTCATTCAATTACTCAAGGGGGCAGGTGCAAAAGAGTGAGACGAACTTGATAGATGGTCGTTCAGGACTGATTATTCTATTTACGTGGCCAGGGTCATTCAGTCTTTCCTCTGCGAGCGTTCGCGCGGCACGATGGACTAAAGTCCTTCGCTTGAGGCCTGCGGCCGAAGGTCCGCCTGCGCGGACTCGAATATGGCTCGTTGGCGAAAACTGAATGACCCTGTTTACGTGGCATCCTTGGCAGGATCAATAAGAGCCTATCCCAATAGGCACCCTGCCGAGATGGAAAGCTCTCCTATCGGGATAGGCTCTAAGGTAGCATGTCGAAATCCGAATGTATGAAACCTGAAACTCACATCAATGGCTTACCCTTACCACCAAACTTGCAAGCCCTGATAAATGCAGGGAGGTGGAAATTTCCTGACGACCGGACAGCAGTGAAGCGCATTTTTCCTGTCTGGCATGAAGCTCTCTCACACGCGAGCGGCAGTATGCTCTATACGCTGGACAATATGCCGCATGGAAATCAGTCTTGGCCCGAAGAGAAAGTCTCTATGTTTATCGGAGCGCCGGATCCCGTGAAGGCACCTGGCGACATTGATCCCAAACTCTCCGTCATTATCGGCGACCTGGGCCATGGCTCTGATCAACCCATTGCTCTTGACTATCGGTGTTCTATGGAGACCCCCCGAGTGCTCACGCTTGAGTGGCCAGACGATGGTCGGGATAACCAAGAGTTTAAGAATAACCGAAGGTGCGAACTGCTGGGCGGCCTCACGCATGTGGGAGGTATGCTGAGCGGTGAGCCGCTCGATCGCCTCGCCGAGATTGCGCAACACATGCCAACGATCGGCCACTTGATCCGCCTGAGGCGCCCCTTGCCGCGCCCCGTCGGAATATACACCGGCACGGTCACGACTGATGATTTCGATCTCGGGATGCTCCTTAAGCCAGGTTGCCAGGCTCTCGGCCGAGCGATCGGGCAGCAGATCGATGAGTTCATGACGTTCTAGATCGACCAGGATCGTGCCGTAATGATGCCCTTTGCGAAACGCCCAATCATCTACGCCCAGCGCGTTTACCATCGGCGTGGAGGTATTCTGGGCAGCCGTGACTGTACGGACACGGCGTAATAAGGTATCTGGCCCGACTTCCCTGCCGAGGCCATCGGCTTCTCGATCCCCGGCTCGTTCTCCGAGAGAGTAACCAATGAGGCAGAGTTCGTCCTGGAGCCTCTTGGTCTTTCCCGCGTAGCGTGGGGCCAATTCAAGAATGGGTTCGGTGAAGATGCGGCGTTTGCAGTCGGCATTGTCACAGAAGAACTTGCGAAGCTGGATCAGGAGGCGCACAGGACAATGCGCCCACGGCAGATCAGCGAGGGTTCTCTGATAATGACTGTGGATCCGTTCGGACGTGTTTCCACAGGTGTGGCAACGGGCACCTGCCGTGAGGGCGTTCATGTGGACGACGATAGTGTCTCCGAGGGTACTCAGATAATTGAGGCGCACGCCTTCGACAGTGGGTAACAGATTTCTGGCTTCCATACTCTCTCATGCTGGAAGCAGAAACCGCCCAGTTTCCCTTCACCAAAAGTGCGTCAAAGCCATTAAATGTCACCCTAGGCAGTAACAGGGTATTGTCCGTCTGAGCCACCACGAGACCAAACTACCGTTGCCGCCATACCTTGTTACACTTGGCGGCCATCTGCACGCAGCAGTTGCTGTGGATCCGTTACGGTGGCAGCGGCAGCGGGGCGCAGGAGGACATCGGGGTGGGCTGTCGGCTGCTCGGCTGCCCGCAAGTAGGTACTGCTGCTGCGCTCCTCTTCCGCGCGCGCCAGTAGTATGGGAAGACAGGCGCGCGCAGCAGCATGTACCTGCGGATCGTTGCGCGCCAGCCCGTTCCCAAATGCCAACTGCTGCACGGTGGCGACGTCCTGCCCCGTTCCGATCTCTGTCAGCGCATGCAGCGCCGCCAGCGCAAACTCGCGCACATGATCGATGGTTTTCTGGAACTCCGCCTGCATGGTTTCGATCTGTGGTTTCGGGATTCCCTCCGTCTCCTGGGCTTGGTAGTTGGGCTGATCGATCGGGACCGTGCCCAGCAAGCGGCGCATGCGGGCCCGTTGCGAACCGGTGAGGGGGACGACGTCCTCGGCCCTGACGCGCGTCAGTAAGGGGATAAGCGCCCGGATGGCTCGCGCCTTCACATCCGGCATCAGCATCCCGGTGGCATCCAGAAGTGGCCCGATGGCCTGGACGTTGTCGGTAACCCAGAGTGTGTTGATTGCATTGCGGCGTGTCGGGCGCATCAGGATGCCTGCGATCATGCCAAACAGGCTGGCCGGCACGATCAGGAAGATCGAGATAAGCAGGGTATGCAGAACATGATCCGGTGCATCACCCAGGTAGGGCAGTAGATTGTCGTAATACGGTTGCATGATGATGCTAAGGGCGACTAAGGCCAATGACGACGGGAACAGGAGTGCGGAAACGCCAATGATCCGTCGTTTCCGGTGCCGCCATTTACGAACCTGCTCGCTCGATTGTAAGATTGTCGCGGAGAGAGGGCTGACTGACAGATCCATCGCGAAGTCGGCTGAACTTTCTGTTTGACGCTCAGCCGAGTCCGCGACAGACCGTGGCTTTGTAGTGTCGGTTTCCTGCTGTGGCTCTTGGAACTGTTGCTGCATCCGTTTGCGCTCCTGTCCGGCTCCGCTTCTGCCTACTCTCAATGGGGGCGGGTACTCTTGCATTCTGCGTCGATCTCCTCATCTCCTGCCCATGTTCAGGTTTCCCTTCACCCAAAGTGCGTCAGAGCCCACGAAAAGAGAAAAGTCACAGCACCAACTGCCGTCCGTCCAAAAGTACCCGAACATAACTCCTTCTTCAAGACACGCGGGCTTGACTGCGGGTATCGGAACGAGGTAGTATCGTCCTGTTATAGATTACAAACAGTGCCGTGTGGGTGACTGGCGTTCGCGGGGAGATACCTCGGGGGAGCCTGCACGGTGGTTTCGGTCGCGCGCCTGGGCATCCTGCAATGAATTGCGGGGAGTCCGGGCGTTTTCCACGTCTGCCGGTTTCCCGCGCACCTGAACCACAGAGGAGTGTTTTTCCCATGACGACACCATCTTTCAAACGCCGGGCGCTGCTGAGCGTCTCGGACAAGACTGGCCTGGTCGATTTCGCGCGCGGGCTGGTCGATCTCGGCTTCGAGCTGATCTCGACGGGCGGGACGGCTTCGGCGCTGGCCGCTTCCGGCCTGCCTGTCCTGAATATCAGCGACGTAACGGGATTTCCCGAGATGCTGGAGGGCCGGGTCAAGACCCTGCATCCGGCAGTACACGGCGGCCTGCTCGCCGACCGCTTCAAGCCGGAACACATGGAGGCTATCGCTCAGCACTCCATTCAGCCGATCGATCTGGTCTGCGTCAATCTCTATCCCTTTGCCGCCACCGTGGCCAAACCGAATGTGGCGCTGGAAGACGCCATCGAGAACATCGACATCGGCGGCCCGGCGATGATCCGTTCGGCAGCGAAGAACCATACGGGGGTTCTGGTCGTAGTCAGCGCTTCGGACTATGAGGAGCTGCTGCAGGAGCTGCGGGACGGGGACGGCGAGGTCGGGATTCAGACGCGCCGTCGGCTCGCGGCGAAGGCCTATGCGCACACCGGACAGTACGACGCCTACATCAGCCGCTGGCTGGCGGATCGGTTCAGCGCGGACGGCGATGCGGCGCTGGTCTTCCCGAAAGAGATCGCGCTCGGTTTCCAGAAAGCCCAGGACTGCCGTTATGGCGAGAATCCCCACCAGAAGGCGGCGTTCTACATCTCGCCCGGCGTGACGGAGCCGTGTGTGGCCAATGCGCGGCAGCTGCACGGCAAAGAACTCTCGTTCAACAATATCTACGACCTGAACGGCGCGCTGGAGACGGTGAAAGAGTTTACCGAAGAGGCGCAGGCGGCGGCTGTCGTCATCAAGCATACCAATCCCTGCGGGGTCGGGCTCGGAGATACGCTGGCGGAGGCGTTCCTGAAGGCGCGGCTCGGCGATCCCATCTCCGCCTTCGGAGGCATTCTTGCGGTGACGCGGACGCTGGACGTGGCGACCGCAGAAGAGATCACCGGTAAGAACACCTTCTTCGAGGCGATCATCGCGCCGGGATACGACCCGGAAGCCATCAAGATCCTGACGGAGCGCAAGAAGTGGGGAACCGACCTGCGGCTGCTGGAAGTGCCGGATCTGGCAGGCTGGCGCGCGAAGGCCGCCGCGACCGGTTACGACTACAAGCGCGTCGTCGGCGGTGTGCTGGTGCAGACGCCGGATCACCTGGTCATCGGCGCAGACGATCTCAACGTGGTGACGGACCGGACTCCGACCGAGGCCGAGATCGAGGAGCTGCTGTTCGCATGGCGCGTCGTGCGGCATGTAAAGAGCAACGCCATCGTCTTTACCAAGGGCCGTCAGGTCGTCGGGGTAGGTGCAGGGCAGATGAATCGCGTGCGCTCCGTGAAGCTGGCTGTCGAGCAGGCCGGAGAGGCCGCGAAGGGGGCCGTCATGGCCTCCGACGCGTTCTTCCCCTTCCCGGATGGCCCGGAGGCAGCGGCGGCGGCAGGCATCACGGCGATCATCCAGCCGGGCGGATCCAAGAAGGATGCAGACACCATCGAGGTCTGCAATCGCAATGGAATCGCGATGGTCACCACCGGAGTGCGCCACTTCCTGCACTAAAGTCGTGTGTTCCACCTCAGTCGGCCACCTAACCCCCGTCCCCTTCCCGAAACGGGAAGGGGTGCCCCAGCACGCACCAAACCCATCGCACTTTATGGTGTTCAGGAAGCAGGCGCAGACACAACGAGGTCGTGAACGGACTGGGCACCCCTTCCCTGTGAGCGCAGCGAACGCATCAGGGAAGGGGCCGGGGGTTAGGGGAGGCTGCATCGATGCACATGATTGGAAGAGGGCAGATTATTCGGCGGAGGCGAGGGAGCCCATCGGATCCCAGGGATGCAGCGCCACCGGTTCGGAATCGAGCAGCTGAAGCTGTTCCAGCGGCACGTACTTCTTCTCGACGACGACCTCGTAGTTGTACTGATCGAACCAGGGGTCGGTCATGACCATGAAGCCTTTGTCACCGGTCTTTTCGCCCCAGCTGTTCTCTACGCGCCATTTGGTCGGGCTGCCGGCCTCATTCAGGTCGACACCCGTGAAGACCATCGCGTGGGTCATCAGGCTCGTGCCGTAGTCGAGCCGCTCGGCCTTGTCCATGCCGAATTTCGTGCCGTAGATCGACTCGTAGTCGTAGAGGTCCAGGTCCATCAGGCCGAGGTCCCGGTCGAACATTTTGCCGACATCGCAGCCGAACCAGACCGGTTTTTCGTCCTTGATCATCGCGACGGTGGCCTGTTTCAGCACGTCCATCTCCACATTGATGTACCGAATTCCATGCCCACCGATGATATTGCCGAGGTAATTAATCGTGTAGAGCGTGTTGAACTTCTTGGCAGTCTGCGGACAGTGGATCAGGCAGACCATCGAATCGAGATCGAAGCGGACGTACTTGTCGTAGAACTCTTTCGGCGTCAGGGAGCCTGCGCGGTGGAAGTCCTTGTCTTTGTCGCGCCACTGCCAGTCGAACTGCGCAGGCGGCTCGCCGAGATGAATAGCCAGCATGCGATAGATCTCTTCGAGCATCTGCTCCTTTTGAGCGCGGAGATGTTCGATAGAATAGCCCTCGGTATGCGCTTTGCGCAGCTGGGTGGCGTATTCCCGCAGTTTGTTGGTGACACGGTCATTCATGGCGCCGGTCGAACTGCTGCTCTCGGTTTCCGGCATGGCGGTTTTCGGGACCACACCGTACTTCTTGATCAGGTTGACGAACATGTCCCACTGCCCGCCGTCCTGAATTGGGGAAGCGACCAGCCAGGAGATCAGGCGTCCGTCCGTCGGTTCGGTCAGGGTGCCCAGGATGCTCTCAAGGAAATAGTTGGACTTCTCCAGTTTGTCCCAGAACATGGTGTAGTTTTGAGAAAGCTCGAAGTCTTCGAGGTTCATCTCTTTTGCTGCGATCATGCGGAAGAGGTTGAGGCCCGCAAACATCCAGCAGCGTCCGCTGGAGTTCTGGCTGGTCGCGGCTCCCGCTTTCACCTGATGCGAAAAGACATGGTTTTGTCGAACAACGGCAGCGCGGTTCATCGCCACATGTTTGACGGTGGTCTTGGTGACGGCATTCAGAGCGATGCGGTTGCGTGGTTCGGCCTCGAATTTCTGTTGGCAGGCAGCGATGTCTCCGAAGCTGATCTCTCCAGGATATTTCACTTCCGCCGGTGCGGTCTTGTCTCCCATGCGGGCGTCTCCCATTCTTATGGATTTGGATGTTACATTCTACCCTAAATGAGGATAGTTTTCAGCGCCTGAAACAGTGCATCGAACTCCTGCGGCGGAAGGATCGTCCGCTGTTCGGCGGAACGCCAGGCAGGCGGTCCTACCCACTCCGGATCGCCGACCGTGCGGGGCATGAGGTGGCAGTGAAGATGAGGGCACAGGTTGCCGAGCATGGAGACGTTGAGTTTGGCTGGGGCACAGACCTGTGTGATCGCCGCACCCACCCGGGCGATGTCCTCGATCCAGTCGCGGCGTTCCTCGGGCGTGAGTTCGTGCAGCTCGATCGCGTGACGGCGGCATACCAGGATGCAGTAGCCGCGATAGTCGGCGTCGTTCTGGAGGTGAACTTTGCCCGAACGCAGAACCGCGACGACATCGTGGTCGTTCGCATCCGGACACATCGGGCAGTCTGTGCCGGCCTTGCGGCGCAAAAAGAGGGCGGTCAGGTCGGAATCGGACATATTTGCTTTCCATCGGTAACGAGACGGCCATGCACCGCATACAGTGCGTGGTTAGGCGATGAGGCCCATCAGAACTTGAGGCCGACTTTCGCCTCGGCTTTGAGTTCGGGCTTGTCGGATGTGGCGATCCCGTTGAGCATGGTCTGGGTATAGCTGCCGCTCAGGTTCAGGTCGAGCGCGGAACCGAGCCTGTGGGTGAAGCCCAGTTTGTAGGTATTGCTGGAGGTCAGGCTGGTGTCGAATGCGGATCGGCCCTCGAAGCCTGTCGAGAGGACATCCCACTTTGTCAGCCGCAGATCCACGCCGAGATTGAGCAGACTGTTGAGTTTCGCCGTCTGATAGTCGTTTTCCGTTCCGTACTGCCCTTTGAACAGGAAGAGGCCCCAGTCGGATTCGAGTCCGAGGGTCTGCTTGAGCAGCCGCTGGACTGCGCCGCCATCTTTTTCAGGGTTGTGGGCCACGTTGCCGGTCAGTTTCAAAAACCGGCTGGGCGTCAGGGCAAACTTCAGATTGTAGGTGTTGACGATATCGGGGTCTGGCGTGTTGTCGGCCAGGGTGCCCTGCCGGAGCTTCGCGCCGCCGTCCAGCTGCACGTAGCGAACCGGGCTGGACTTTGCATTGAGGATCTCGATGAACTGTCCCTTGCCTGCATTATCCAGCTGCTGTACGCCGCCCGACAGCTGCGTTTTGACGAGCGGCACGGTCGGAAGCTCGATCAGCGCCTCTCTCTTGCGCTGTACGCCGGTGGTCTGATAGGTATCTTCGAAGCCCGTCGTCAGTTTGAGCTGTTTGAGCGACGCAATCGGGGTCGCCTCAATATGGATCGCATCGCTGTCGCCCGCATTCGCGCCGCCGAGTGTGCTTCGAAACGTGCCGGTCACGCTGAGCTGCTTGACAGGGGTGCTTTTGACTTCTACGGACGTCTTTTGAGTATAGGTGCCCTGATCCTTCTCTTCGCCCTGGATTCTCGACGTAGGAATGATCGTCTGTGCCTCGTACCCGACGGTGGCCTGCGTACCCTGCACGATTTGGCGCTGAACCTTGATCGCATCGAGAGTGGTGGTTACGCTGTCGCCAGTCGCGCTGGTCACGGTCGAGACGCTGCGCCTGGCGTCTATCCGGCCCTTTTCCGGCAGGGTCAGAGAGAGGGTATTCAAAGTTTCAAGCGTCTGCTGGCCCTTGTCCGGCGCGCCCGACAGGAGTTTGTTCGGATCCAGCAGATCGTTCGTTTCACGTATCAGCGTCGTCAGCTTCAGGCTTTTCAGAGGACTGAAGGTGCCGTTCGCCTGCATGATCTCGTGGCCTGCGGTCAGGCCGGAAGCGGCGCCCTGTCCGAACAGCGCACCGGCATACGCGTACGATGCGCCGATATCCGCGTTGCGGAACTTCGTATCTTCGGCGAATTTCGCCCCGCTCCGCGCCATCCAGTCGCCGCCGTGCAGATCGACGAAGAGGCCCGATGTGAGGCTGGAAGTGCGTGCCAAATTGGTCGAATCCAGGAACTGCAGGTTCGTCGCGAGTGCGGTACTGCTGTTGGCTCCGGAAGGATCGGGTTTATAGAGCGAATTGAACGTCAGCCTGCTCTTATTCTGGCTCCATAGCGTCCACTGCATCGGCAGGCTGAGGCTGCTGGCGTTCGGCTTGGAATCGACTGTATCGGCGGCATAGACGATACGAACGATCTGGCTCGGCCCGAGGGGCGCAGGGAACGACACGGCACCCAACGCAGGGTCGAACGTGTAGTCGGTATCCCGTTTCAAGAGGACACCGTCCCGTGTTACGACTTCGCTGCCGGGGCGGATCGCTTTCCACGAGAGCAGATAAGGTCCTTTGACATTCCGGCCGAAGACAACATCGGTATACACGCCATCCTGACCGGCGAGAGGCGTCGAGACTGCGCTGACAGCGCCTCCGCCCAGCACAGGCGGATCCGCGCGAACCGTCGCCACCGCGCCGGCAGACAGCCCGAGGACGACGAGAGTGCTTAGGCAGAGTGCAGAACGCCTGCTGTCAGGGCGCAGAGCTGCGGCCGGAAATGAACGCCGATATGCGGCATGGCATGTTTTAGGGCGGAATGGAGACACGGTTCACCTCATACGATCCGGACGGAAGCAGACATTCCTGTTCTCTACGTATTCGTTAGAGGGGCGCGTGACTCCGAATGTTACAAATAGTAACGTGTTTCACCGATATGCTCGCACGCTAAAGTCGGGGAACAATCGCACCTCTGCTGCCGACAAAGAGATATATGAGCAGTTTGATTGTACCTTCAAGCGCTGGTCTCGTGAGCGAGGCGATTCGGGTTATGATAGTGGCGGCGCTTACCACAAATAATACGACTCAGGAAAACGATCATGGATAATGGAAATACCAAACTGCGAATCGTGCGGCTGATGGAACCGTCGCTGTGTATGGCCTGTAATTTCGCGGCTATCGCCACAGTAGAGATGGAAGATGGATCCAGCCGGCGAATGATGCATTGTAAACGGCTGGACTGCGACAACTGGCAGATAGAAGAGACCAGTGAACAGCCCATAATGATATGCGATATCGGTCATCCTGCAGGCTAGAAGCTGGACGCAGTTCGTTCGTTTTTCCCGGCAATGAATTGCCGTTCTGATAGGGGAAGTCCACCTGCGTGGACTCGGATACATTGAGTCCGCGAAGGCGGACTTCCCATTTTAGCGCGGGGTTTCCAACCCCGTGAGCAGAAATTACCGGTTCTCGAACTTCTGACCCTCCCGAAAGGGTCGAAACTATGCCTTCCCCAGGATGCTGCCTGACGAGAGTCGTGCAAGCCGGAGACGCTAAGCGTCCCCGGCTTGCCGCTTTTCAGGAGGAATTCGACGTGCTTTCGGTGAATATTTCCGCAGCCTACACAGGGCGGAGGGTGGTCAAGCGATGCGTGTAATGTTATGGTGCGACATGGAAGGGATTGCCGGTATCTCTGTCTGGGAACAGGTTAACGGCGGCGCAGCGCTCTACGAAGAGGGCCGCCGCCTCTACACGGCGGAAGTCAATGCGGCTGTTCGCGGCTGCAAGCGGGCAGGAGCCACCGAGATCGTCGTTGTCGACGGTCACGGCGCGGGCGGACCCTGGAGTTTTAAGAGCCTTATCCCGGAGCAGCTGGAGAGCGGAGCCTCGTATGTACTCGGCTATCCGTGGGCACGCTATATCAAACCCCTGCAGGAAGGGTGCGATGCGGCGCTGTTCGTCGGGGCGCACGCCATGGCAGGGACGCCAGACGGAATTCTGTGCCATACGGTCTCTTCGCAGGCCTGGTACAACGCCCGCATCAACGACACGCTGGTGGGCGAGTCCGGGATCGTCGCGGCGATCTGCGGCGACTTCGGTGTGCCCTGCGTCTTCGTGTCCGGCGATACGGCCACCTGCGCGGAGGCGCGCGCGCTGATCGGCGATAACATCGTTCAGGCGGCGGTCAAAGAAGGCCTGGGACGCTACAGTGCGCGGCATCTGCCGGCGTCCGACGCCTGCGCCATGATCGAAGGCGGCGCTTATGCCGCGCTCGCAGGGAGGAACTGGCCCAAGCCGCTCAAATTCGCTGGCCCGGTCACGTTTGCGGTGGAGCTGGCGACGCCCGATAAGGCGAACGATTTTATGGGCAAGCCCGGTGTAGAGATCGTCAGCCCACGCCTCGTCGTGTCACGGGCTGACACTTTCTGGGGGGCATGGGATCAGTTCTGGTATCGGTGAGGGGTGACAGGAGACCTATGTGGAAGCCAAAGATCGAATTATCTGTGCGCTGGATGTGGACAATCCCTACCGCGCCATACAGCTGGTAGGGTTGTTGCGGGAGCATGTCGGCGTGTTCAAGGTCGGCCTCGAACTTATCAATGCGGCTGGCACGGAGATCGTCGAGAAACTGCAGGAGGCGGGCGCCGAACGGATCTTCTACGATGCGAAGCTGCACGACATTCCGAATACCGTCGCGGGCGCAATGCGCGGTATCGCTCGGCTGGGCGTGTGGAGCGTGACCGTGCATACGACAGGCGGACCGGCGATGCTGCGGGCGGCCGTAGATGCCGCGCGGAGTGAGGCGGCGGCTGGAGGGCTTGCGGGCCTGAAGGTGCTGGGTGTGACAGTACTGACGAGCATCGATCCGGAGATGCTGAAAAACGATCTTCAGGTCGGAATGCCGCTTGCAGACTTCGTGCCTTTCCTGGCGAAACAGGCTTACGCTGCGGGCTGCGCCGGTGTGATCGCCTCTCCCCTGGAAGTCGCGGCCGTCCGCCAAGCGGTCTCTGATCCCGAATTCCTCCTCATCACGCCAGGAGTGCGCCCCGCAGGCTCCGACCGGGGCGATCAGGCGCGGGTCATGACTCCCGGCGAAGCAGTTCGGTGTGGGGCAGACTATCTTGTGATCGGCAGGCCGATTGTGGGAGCACTCGACCCGGTCGAAGCCGCGCAGCGCATCGCCGCCGAAATCGCGCAGGCAGCGTAGGATGGTCGTTTCCATTCTGCATTCTGCCTATCGTCTGCCGGGGCTGGCGGCAGCGCAGCTGTTGGGCCGAACGCTGGGAGCGCAGCTGCTGGCCGGGGATGTGATCGCGCTGATCGGAGATTTGGGGGCAGGGAAAACGACGCTGACGCAGGCGCTGGCACGCGGAATGCGGATCTCCGAAGCGGTGACCAGTCCGACCTTCGCCCTGGCGCAGGAGTATTCCGGTCCCGTCCCGCTATTTCATTTCGATCCTTACCGGCTGGACAGTCCGGAAGCGTTCGCAGAGATTGGGTTTGACGAGTATTTCGAACGTAAGGGAGTGATCGTGGTCGAATGGGCGGATAAGATAACGGAACTGCTGCCTGAGGAGCGCCTGACACTGACACTGCTGCTTTCCGAAGAGCCGGGGGCCGACTTTGTCGAGGACGCTCCCCGCCTGGTGCATGCGGAAGCGGTCGGAACGCGTTATGTCGAGCTTCTGGCCAGCCTTAATACACGCTCTGAAATCGCGCCGCTCGTCTGGTCGGCCCTATGACAGAGCCGCTCTGCCAGTCGGTCCTAGTCGCGATAGAGACGTCTGGGGATCTGTGTGGTGTGGCTGTACTGCGCGAGGGAGTGCTTGCCGTGGAGCAGACGTTCCGGCACCACATGCACCTTTCCGAAGGTCTGCTGGATACGCTCCAGACCGTGCTGCGTGTCGCTGGCCTGTCTCTGGCCGATGTTACCGAATTCGCGGTTGGCATCGGTCCCGGTTCGTTTACCGGCACGCGGATCGGCGTCATGACCGCAAAGACGCTGTCGGCCGTTCGGGAAGTCCCTCTCTATGGCATCATTGGCCTGGAAGCGCTTGCCTGGGCCTACCGGGGCCTGCAGAACCAGCGTATTGTGCCCATGCTCCCCTGCAGAACCGGCGTGGTATTTGCAGCCTGTTATGACGTATCCGGCCCCGTTCCGATCTCCGAATCCGAACCGGAGGCACTGTCCCTCGATGCCCTGGCAGAACAGCTCATTGCGTCCGCCCCTGCCCAAATTGTTCTCTGCGGCGCGGCGGTCCCACGCTATGGTGAGGAACTACGGCTGCATCTCGATCAAAATGGTATTCGTGTCTCGCTAGGCGACGAGCGCTTTCCGAACGCCGCAGCTGTCGGCATGCTGGCCAGCCGGAAAGTCGCAGCAGGCTGCCCTGCAGACTCACCCTTCGATCTCGTACCCCTCTACATCTCTCCTCCTCCCATCACGATGCCGAAAATCCCCATTCCGCAATAGCTGTCTGTGCAGGACGCATCAGCGCATTTCGACGTCGCCGGGCCGGAGCAGCTGCTCCGGCCTAGTTTCCGGGTTCTCCCACGCCGGTCGGAGCAGATTGTCGGATGCGGCGGTATCGGTCATCGCGGAAGCCCGTAAGAGCGAGTGGCTGGCGGTGTTGTTGCCGGCGCAATGTAACAGGTAGGGCAGGCACTCCTGCGCTTCCAGCACGACCTTCTGTTCCTGGGGAGTGCGCGGTTTGGCATTGGCGAGCTTTTCCACATACGGAATGGCTGCGGTGTCGCCGACCTGCTGAAACGCCTGCAAAATCGCAGCGATCAGCTCGCATTGGCTCCGCGCGTTCTGCAGAGTGAGTTCCTGATGCAGGCACTCGCGCTGGGGAGCGCTGAGCAGGGACGCGTTGTTCGCCTTGAGCAGAGGCAGCAGCACGGTGAGCGCCGATGCAGCCTCGTACTGCAGATCCTGTTCCGGCCACGTCAGCGCTTCCGCCAGCAGTCCGACCCCTCTAATGTCGCGCTGCTGGGCCTGTTTGCGCATCATTGCGACGCGTTTGGTCGAGAGGGAGATCCTATAAAGCTGCGTTGCTCCGACGGTGGCGGCGCTCCATACGAACCCCAGGATCGGTGCATGGTATGCGAAACTGCTCACCGTCTGATAGAGAGTGAACGGGACGATGATGCACCAGTTCGCCACCAGGAACGCCCCCCGCATCGCGGGGCGTGCGACCTTCTCTCGTTCCGCTTCGAGCTTCGCCAGCGCAGCGTCCTGCTGCATGCTCGCCGCTGTCGGAACAGGACGATCTGTCGTGGAGTGCGTCGTATCTTCATTGGGCAGGAGAGCC